>CAMZGI010000184.1 GCA_947306305.1 uncultured Fibrobacter sp. | reverse complement strand
CACCGTTGCAGGCGTTTGCACAACGTTCTTGACGAGAACGATCTCTCGTCGAGCATGGGCGGCAGCCACAAGGGCACCGATCCGATTCCGCTGGTGATTACGACGGACGAATGGAAAACGCTGGAAGCTGGAGTCGCCCAAAGAGCTAGGCTTTTCAATGCGTTGGCTAGTGACATTTATGGCGAACAACGTCTTTGGAAAGAGGGCAAACTGCCCGCAGCTCTTTTGTTTGCAAACCCGGACTTTTTGCAAGTTGTATGGAAAGTTCACCCCGCTGGCGGCATTTTCGTGAATCTAGCCTCGACAGATGTAGTCCGCCTCAAAGACGATTCTTTCGTAGCAGTCGCTGACCATTTGCAAGTGCCCGAAGGCTTGGGACGAGCGTTGGAAAACCGTATTGGCGTAAGCCGTGCATTCCCTGAACTTTTCCGCAGCATGCACACAGAACGTCTAGCAGTCTTTTTCAAAAAGTTGGTGGACGGGCTTAACGAAATGCACAAGGAGATTCACACGCAGGGAGATTCGGACAAAGTTGTGCTGCTCGCGTCGGGTCCCGAAAACCCACGCCGTGCCGAAGATGCCGTGATAGCTCGCTACTTGGGCATTCCGCTTGTCGAAAACGACGACCTCGCTATCCGCAATATGCAAGTTTATATGAAAACACTCATGGGACTCAAGAAAATCGGGACGATTTTCCGCAGGGTCGAAGACGGCATGTGCGACCCGTTGGAACTCCGTGTCGATAGCGGAGAAGGCGCGGTTGGCTTGATTAGCACAGTCCGTGCAGGGAATGTGGCAATCGCAAACTTTTTAGGAACTGGCGTTCTGGAATCGCCCATGTTCAAGCCATTCTTGCCTGAAATTTGCAAGGAGCTGCTTGGCGAAGAACTGCTTTTACGCGACGTGGAAACGCTTTGGCTCGGGAACACAGGTGATGCAGAACGCGTTTTGGCGAAGCCCGAAAAATGGATTTTCAAGAAAGCGTTCCGCGATGCAGACAACTTTAAAGAAACAGAGCCCAAAGCTTATGCGTCCATGACCGCAACGGCACAACTCGCCTTGCTGCAAGCCGTAGAAGAAGCACCAGAACAATGGGTAGCAGAAAAAGCAATGGAGGTTGCAACCGTTTACACTTACCGCGAAAGCAACCAGGATTTTACGCAGGTCGCTGCGAAGATGCGTTTTTTCGCAGTCAACACAAATGCCAAAACGTCTGTTATGCCGGGAGGTCTTGGAATTTTAGGTGACGGACTTGGAGAAAAGGACATTTGGGTGCTTTCGGAAAACCCCGTGGCGAATTTTTCGCTTCTCGCTCCTGCTGGTCAAGCGATTACGCCGTCGAGGGCAAGTGGAAACTTGCCAAGCCGAGCCGCCGAGAACTTGTTCCGGCTGGGGCGTGCGTTGTCTTCGTCGAACATGATGGCTCGCATCGCAAGAGGTATTGCGGTGAGGCTTTCGGACGAATCGTGGATGGACATGCCCGAACTCCCGTGGATTCTAAAAGCGGGACTTTCGGACGAGTCGCAGTCGCGACTTGCGCAAGATCCAGAGAACGCGCTCCGTTACTTTATCTTGCGCAAAGACAACAAGAAAGGAATGCAATGCGTTTTGACGGAAATTCGAGATCTAGGAATGCAGTTGCGAGACCGCATTTCGGAGGATTTATGGCTTTACCTGAACGGTTTTGGCATAGCCGAAACGCCCGCAGGGCCGGGTGCGGCAGCATTGCTGCCCTACTTGAAAGAAGTGCTTTCGGACAGTGCCGCCGTGGCTGGGCTAGCCGCAGATTCCATGACGCGCGGCCACGAATGGCGGTTTTTGGAACTCGGTCGCGAAATCGAATGCGCCATCCGCACCTTGCAGCTGATCAAGGACTTGCTCTCGACATCCCCAACTGACGAGATGACGAACCTTCGTTTGTTGCAAGCCGTACTTGAAATTGGCGACGGACTCATGACTTATCACCGCCGCTATGGAGGACGTTTGCAGGTTGTGCCGGTGATTGACTTGCTTCTGTCTGACGAATCGAACCCGCGAAGCGTCGCTTACCAGGTCGCAAAACTGCGTGAAGCAGCAAAACACTTGCCCGGAAACAACCAGAGCGAAGCGACATTCTCGCCACTAGACCGAGAACTGATGCGAGTGCTAGCTGAACTCCGCCTCGCCAATATTGAACAACTTGCGGAGACAGTAAACAACAACAGGGAGAACCTCAAAAAACTACTGGACGAACAGATAAATTCAATCGAACGAATAGCCGAAATTGTCACTAGGCTCTACTTAAGCCACGCTCCACGCACAGGCGTTATTCACGCTACAACTACAGAAATGTCGGAGGTTTAAGGTGCCTATTTACCAAATTGACCATGAGACCGTATATGACTACCATCTTCCCGTTCTTTTCAGCAACCACTTGGCACACATGCTCCCGCGAGATGTCAGCCGACAGAATTGGATTAGCCACAGCATTGAAGTCAATCCGAATCCGACCATTCAGCAAGAACGGCTCGACATTTTCGGGAACAAGGTTTTGGCGTTCAGCATCGAGCAGGAACACATGCACTTTCGATTCAAGACGACAGGGATTGTCGATGTGCAAGCCGAAGAACCGCCCAACCCGAGCGACACCATGCCTTGGGAACAAGTTGCAAAGCTTTTGGAACGCCCAACAAGCGACGAAACGTTGGACGCAGCGATGTACGCCTACGCCTCCCCATTCGCCAAATTCGAGGAGTCTGTTCGAAATTACGCACTGGAAAGTTTCACACCAAACCGTCCCATCTTTGACGCTGCATACGAACTCATGACGAGAATTTATACGGACTGCAAATATACTCCGGGCGTAACGAAAATCGGAGCGCAGCCGCAAGAAATCTTGCGAGGCAGAAAAGGCGTTTGCCAAGACTTTGCGCACTTGATGATAGGTTGCCTAAGATCGCTACACCTCCCCTGCCGTTACGTGAGCGGTTACCTCCGCACCCACCCTTGCGAAGGCCAGCCGAAGCTCGTCGGAGCGGATGCAACACACGCTTGGGTCAGCACGTATGTTCCAAACCACGGCTGGGTAGAACTCGACCCGACGAACAACGTTCTCGGCGGAAGCGAGCACATCATTCTTGCTTGGGGCAGGGATTTTGGCGATGTCAGCCCGCTAAAAGGCGTCATTACCGGCGGTGGCGACCACACCCTAAAAGTGTCGGTGAACGTGGATGTGAAGGAATGATTGAGTTACTAGTTCTGAGTTACTAGCCCGAAGGGCGAAGCAACTAACCCCAAAAGCATAAGGAAACACAACAATGCAATTTGAAAATTACGATACCGAAGGCTTTTACGACGAGCTTTGCCTCCCTGACGGGACTCCCCGCCCGGCTGCAGAGCCGTTGTTTACGAAAATCAATGAACTTCCCAAGGGAGAACTGCAACGCCGCCAGAAAATTGCAGAATCGGCTTTTTACGACAACGGCATTACTTTCGCTGTCTATGGCAACAAGGATGGCAAGGACAAGATCATCCCCTTTGACGTGATTCCCCGCATTGTCAGTGCATCTGACTGGAAGCACCTCGAAGCGGGCTTGAAACAGCGTACCGATGCATTGAACTGCTTTTTGACGGACATCTACAACGACCGCAAAATTCTGCGTGACAAGGTTGTACCCGAAAGCCTCATCAACACCTGCACCGCATACCGCCCGCAGATGGAAGGATTCGTGCCGCCCAAGGGAATCTGGGCGCACATTACAGGAACCGACCTCGTCCGCGATACCGACGGCACGTTCTACGTGCTTGAAGACAACATGCGTTGCCCGAGTGGAGTTTCGTACGTGTTGCAGAACCGCCAGATTCTAAAGCGTACGTTCCCGCAGGTTTTCTCGAACTGTTCCATTCGTCCCGTAGATGAGTATTGCACCCGTCTTCGCAAATCGCTGGAATACTTGGCTGAACCCATCGCATCGCCCAAGGTCGTGGTGTTGACTCCCGGCATTTACAATTCCGCTTACTATGAACATTCCTATCTCGCTCAGCAGATGGGGGTTGATTTGGTGACAGGAAACGATTTGGTGGTGCAGGACAAGAAGGTTTACGCCCGCACCACGCGTGGACTCAAGCAGGTTCATGTGATTTACCGCCGTGTCGATGACGAATTCTTGGATCCGCAGGTGTTCCGCCCGGATTCTTGCCTCGGCGTGCCCGGTCTGATTGAAGCATACAAGGCTGGGAACGTTGCACTCGCGAACGCCCCTGGCTGCGGCGTAGCCGACGACAAGGCGATTTACACTTACGTGCCGCAGATCATCAAGTACTACTTGGGTCAGGACGCGATCATTCCGAACGTGCCGACGTTCGTGTGCGAAAATCCGAAGCACATGCAGCACGTGCTGGACCACATCGAGAACATGGTCGTCAAGGCTGCCAGCGAATCTGGCGGCTACGGCATGCTCGTGGGCCCGAAATCCACAAAGGAAGAATGCGAAGCGTTCAAGAGCAAAATTATCGCGAATCCGCGTAACTACATTGCGCAGCCCATGATTTCGCTCAGCCGAGTGCCTTGCATTGTCGATGGCGGTTTTGAAGGTCGCCATGTCGATTTACGCCCCTACATTGTGCAGGGTCGCGAAACATACATCCTCCCCGGAGGGCTCACCCGCGTGGCGCTCCGCAAGGGATCTATCGTGGTAAACAGCTCGCAGGGCGGAGGCTGCAAGGACACCTGGGTCATCGCCGAAAACGAAAAAGCTCCAGAACTTGGACAAGCCAAGCTTTGGATGGAACAGCAGCAGCAACAGCAGTGAGCCAAACTCACAACTATTAGGATAAATTATGTTAAGTAGAGTCGCAAATTCCATTTACTGGCTAGCCCGTTACATTGAACGCGCCGAAAACGTGGCGCGCAGTATCGACGTGAACCTCCAACTCCAATTGGACTTGCCCGGCGAAGAACGCCCTTGGGAACCCGTCATCCAGATTGCGGGCAATGCGGACGATTTTTTCAAGAAATACGCCCATGTTTCCATCACAAACGCGTTGATGTTCTTGACTTTCGACAAAGAAAACCCCAACAGCATCATTTCGTGCGTGGCGGCCGCCCGCGAAAACGCCCGCTGCGTTCGCGAAAGGATTTCTTCGGAACTGTGGATAGCCATCAACCAGTTTTACTTAAAACTGAACGACCCAGAAATGCCCAAGCAGGCTTTAGCCGCGCCCCACGCCTTTTACAGCAGCGTGAAGGAGTTCAGCCAGCTTACAGCGGGCATCATTCAGGGCACCATGAGCCACGACGTGGCGTGGAACTTCACACACCTCGGAACGCTCCTCGAACGAGCCGACCAGACTTCGCGTATTCTCGATGTCAAGTACTACATCTTGCT
>CAMZGI010000183.1 GCA_947306305.1 uncultured Fibrobacter sp. | reverse complement strand
GATGAAGACGAACTTTGCACAGAAGAAGAGGACCATTTATAAACAGACGAAGAAGAAGCCGCTGCAGAACTAGACGATGAAGCAACAGAAGACGACGAAACCGTGCCGCTCACCACAAAAGTGATGTATTCCCTGTCTTCGGATTCAGTAATGTCGGTAAGTGAAATATCCGATTTGCTTCCATCCCAAAACACAAATTTATTGAACGAAGTTACATTGCCAGTTCCAGGGAACGGGTCAGTCGCCGCAGCGTATTTATGCGTTTCGGGAACAGCCTCTATAATATCTAGATACATGTGGTTTGAATCTGTATTGACGATATTCCTTAGCCAGATTGAATCCACGACATCGACATGCCATATCAACATTCCAGAATTAAGTAGCGCAGCATCCCATGATTTACGGCTTCGGTATTCCAGCAAATACATGTCTCTTGAATTGTTAGGACTGCTAACCCGGTACGTGACATTATCGTCTATCTTGCTAAGCTTTACCGTTCCTGTTTGCGTAAAAGGCGTTAGCTCAAGCCACCCTAAAGCCCATCTTTCATAGGCAGAATAGAACGGCGGCGTGCAACATGACGTTCTGAAAGAATTCTTTTCGCAATTATAAACCCCTTGAGCCATGACATCCCATTTATTCGGAGTTTTACGAGGATTTTTATTTTTCGTATCGTAAGTATCGGGCAAGCCAAGAACGTGGCTCAGCTCGTGCACTATAGTTCCGATGCCCGAAACCACAGATGTATTTTTGTCTGAGCTGTACGCGCTTCCACTGATTTCATTGGAGCAAGCATAGGCATTGACATAAGTATTGTTGTTTGCCATTTTCCCCGCTTTAGCATATCCCATAGCGCCCAAGCCACTCTTATGAGGCCAGATGGAAGCCTTGACAGGAGAGTCACTCGAACCAACTCCAGCGTAAACCATCAACATAATATCGACGTAACCATCCTTGTCGCTATCGTACATTGAAAAATCGATGGATTCGCGTTTGACAAGAGAATCGATGGATTCCGCCAATATCTTCCTCGCCGCCTTAAATTTATAAGTGTCAGCCGAATCACCACAATAAAAGTTCCTAGTTCCAGAAACAGTCACCGGGCCAAACACGTCAAAAACCGGAGTAAACTGTCCCATTGAATTTTGAACAAAATAATCCCTAACACTACCGTGATTCGCATACTCGTTAAACCCTTCCTTGTTCATAAGGTCAGTGTAGAACTGTTGAGGATCGCTGCGTTTGAACTTTACATCTGAAAATTGGACAAGCACAACAAGACCTCGGGTAGAGCCCTTCGAATATTTCGCTCTGGCTATACCACCTTTCGAAGAAGGAACTACAGTCAATGCATTCGGGTCGAGGAAGTTTGGCACACGGTACTCCCCTAATTCTTCATCAGGCAACGCCTCATCTGCAAGCAATTTGTATATACGATCTGGATCCAGCCCAGCTAAAAACCGGTTGTCCGCATCGCTACGGTCTAGAGCGTCGCGGGCATAAACTCCAGAAGCTTTTCCAGAATTGTCAACGTAGCTGTAATATCCCAAAGCGTCTTTTTGGATGATAAAGCCATCTTCGGTCTCTAGTACGTGAAATTTTTCGTCACCCACGTAACGAACCTCAATAGAGTTCCCGTCCGGTTGATTTATGGAAAATGTATTGTCGCTTGCTGGAACTGCAAAGCAATGTATAGCCAAAGCCAACACCGACAACGCCAATGTAATGGATTTCATATCCGCCCTCCTTTTTTTTATTTTATTATCGGTCGCCCCTAAAGAGGCTCCCAACAAGTAATTATAACAAATAATTTATATAAGATTCCCGCCTTCGCGGGAATGACTGCCCTTCGGCAACACTTCGATATACTCAGTGCACCGCTCAGCGCATCGGCTCAGAAACCTTGTATAGTTGGTGAGCTTGTCAAACCAAAGTTCTAAGTTATTACTAGAATGCTATGAGGTATGAGGTCAGTCGCCTGCGTCGCAGTTCTGAGTTCGGAGTTACTAGTTACTGAGGTTGCTTCGCAACAGATCCAAGTTCTGAGTTACTAGATTGCATTAAACAAGATGCTTCTCGCCTCATAAATAGTCTAGTAACTACTAACTAGTATCTAGTAACTCAATTCTAGTAACTAGCCCGAAGGGCGAAGTAACTGCGGCTATGCCGCCTAATAATGAATCTTTCCTTCGGCGACTTTCTTGAGGTGCTGGCCGTAAGGAGACTTTCCATACTTGGCGGCAGACTCCAGCAATTTTTCCTTGCTAATCCAGCCGTTGATGTAAGCGATTTCTTCGATTGCAGAAATCTGGATGCCCTGACGGTTTTCGACCATTTTCACGAACTCGCCCGCTTCGATAAGGCTATCCATCGTGCCGGTATCGAGCCACGCAAATCCACGACCAAGGAGTTTCACGTCCAGTTCGCCCTTGTCAAGATAGGTCTTGTTGAGGTCTGTAATTTCAAGTTCGCCGCGAGCGCTCGGCTTTTGCGTTTTAGCAAAACCACTCACGCGGTTGTCGTAGAAATAAAGCCCCGTAATGGCATAATTGCTCTTGGGTTCCTTCGGCTTTTCTTCCACCGAAATAACCTTGCCGTTATCATCGAACTCGACAACGCCAAAGCGTTCCGGGTCTTCGACATAATAACCGAACACGCTTGCACGTCCATTCTCTTCGGCGTTCTTGACAGCCGCCTTCAAAAGCGGGCTAAAGCCGTTTCCGTAGAAAATGTTATCGCCAAGCACCATCGCGCAGCAATCGTTACCGATAAATTCTTCGCCAAGAATGAATGCCTGAGCAAGACCATCCGGGCTAGGCTGCACCTTGTAGCTCAAGTTGAGCCCCATCGAAGAACCATCGCCCAGCAAACGCTCGAAGTTCGGCAAATCCGTGGGCGTCGAAATAATGAGAATATCACGAATACCCGCCAACATCAAAGTCGAAAGCGGGTAATAAATCATCGGCTTGTCATAAACCGGCAACAACTGCTTCGACGTGACCATCGTGAGCGGATACAAACGAGTGCCGGACCCTCCAGCAAGTACGATTCCTTTCATAATAAATCTCCTTACGAACGAAAATAGAAAACTTCGGACGATTTATTATCAAATAATTATCTTTAGCGCATTATGGCAGAGCAAAACAAGCGCATTCTCAAAGATTTTTTAAATGAGCTTCTCGAAAAAGTCAACGGACACCGTTCGGATATTTCAGCCGAAGACGTTCTAGAACAATTCATGGCGTGGGCAGAAGCCCGCGGAACAACGCTTTACCCTGCACAGGAAGAAGCAATTCTTGAACTTTTGGATGGCAAAAACGTTATCCTTAATACGCCAACGGGAAGCGGAAAATCCATGGTGGCTTTAGCCCTCCATTTCGATAGCCTTGTCCACAGACGCAGAAGCGTCTATACCTGCCCCATCAAGGCGTTGGTCAACGAAAAATGGATGGCGCTCTGCAAGGAATTCGGAGCCGAGAACGTCGGACTTTCGACGGGAGACGCAACTGTCAACCGCGATGCACCCATCATCTGCTGCACCGCAGAAATTCTCTCGAACATGGCGCTCTGCGAAGGCGAAACGCTCACCATCACAGACATCGTGATGGACGAATTCCATTACTACTCCGACCGCGAACGCGGCGTCGCTTGGCAAGTTCCGCTTTTGACGCTCCCGCAGTCGCGATTCCTTTTGATGAGCGCAACCGTCGGCGCCACGGAATTTTTCGAACGCGACATGACAAAGCATACAGGTCGCGAATCTGTCACCGTCCGCTCCACGCAACGCCCAGTGCCCTTGGACTTTAGCTACAGCACCACCGAAATTTCGACCGAAGTGCAAAAGCTCGTGAACGAGGGCAAGGCTCCTGTTTACGTTGTTCACTTTACGCAGGCCGCCGCCGCCAGCAACGCCCAGAACTTCATGAGCCTTGACCTTTGCACCAAAGAAGAAAAAGTCAAGATTAACGAAGCCATCAAGGAAGTTCGTTTTGCAAGCCCTTACGGCCCCGATGTCAAGCGCTGGCTCAAGCAAGGCATTGGCATTCACCACGCAGGGCTGTTGCCCAAGTACCGCATTCTCTGCGAAAAACTTGCACAGCAAGGTTTGCTCAAGGTCATCTGCGGAACAGACACGCTCGGCGTGGGCGTGAACGTCCCTATCCGCACGGTTCTTTTTACGCAGCTTTGCAAGTACAGCGGCGACAAGACCGCCATCCTTACCGCCCGCGACTTCCACCAAATTGCGGGACGAGCCGGACGAAAAGGTTTTGACAATGTCGGTTACGTTGTCGCCCAAGCACCGGAACACGTGATCGAAAATTTAAAACTCGAAGCCAAATCTCGCACGACCGGCAAGAAATTCCAAAAGCGCAAGCCACCGGAACATGGTTACATTCCGTTCGACGAAAACACGTTCAAGCGGCTCATCGATTCTGCTCCAGAACCGCTCACGTCAAGTTTCCAGGTGAACCACGGGATGCTTTTGAACATCTTGAGTCGCCCGACAGACGGTTGCCGCGCCATGCGTAACCTCCTCAAGGATTGCCACGAAAGCAACGCCAGCAAAAAGCAGTTGAAACACCGTTCATTCCAGCTATTCCGCAGCCTTGTCGAAAAAAAGATTATCGAATTTGTTCCTGCTGTCGCCGAAGGCTACAGCCACTTGCGCGTGAACATGGACTTGCAAGACGACTTTTCGATGAACCAGCCACTTTCGCTTTACTTGCTCGACACGCTCCCGAAGCTCGACCGCGATAGCCCCGAATACGCACTCGACGTAATTACCTTGTGCGAAAGCATCCTCGAAAACCCCGAAGCGATTTTGCGAATTCAGTTGAGCAAAGCTCGCGACGCTCGCATGAACGAGCTCAAAGCTCAGGGCATGGAATACAACCAACGCCTCGAAGAACTCGAAAAAGTCGAATACCCCAAGCCGCTCCGCGACTTTATTTACGACACGTTCAACGCATTTTCCGAAGTCCATCCGTGGGTCGATGAAAACATCGAACCCAAATCTATCGTGCGCGAAATGTTCGAAAACTTCAGCACATTCAGCGGCTACGTGAAGCAATACAATTTGCAGCGCATGGAAGCAATTTTGCTACGCCACTTGAACGGAGTCTATAAAGTTCTTTCGCAGACCGTTCCCGACGGATACAAAAACGAGGAACTTTTGGAAATGCAAGATTACCTCGGCGAAATGATCCGCCGTGTCGATTCCAGTTTGCTCGAAGAATGGGAAAAGATGGCTCACCCCGAGGATTACCAGAAACGCCTGGACGAAGGCACGTCGGAAGACGAAGCCGAAAAGGCGTTCGGCGCAGACAAGGCTGCCGCCGACATCACCTACGACAAGAAGCGATTCCTCTCCATGGTGCGTCAACGCA
>CAMZGI010000182.1 GCA_947306305.1 uncultured Fibrobacter sp. | reverse complement strand
GTGGAATGCGCCGCCAAAATGGCGGTGCAATACCAGCATGCGCTGGGCCGCCCGGAACGTTGCAAGTTGGTCGCCTTAAAGGGCGGTTACCACGGCGACACCGCAGGTGCGATGGCTCTCTCTGACCCTGATGGGATGCACGTGCTGTTCCGTGGAATCATGCCGCAGCATTTCTTTGCTGAACGTCCGAATTGCCGTTTTGACAGTGCTTGGGACGATAGCGATTTCGAGTCGATGGAACGCATTGTAAGCGAGCATGAAAATGAAATTGCAGCCGTTATTTGCGAGCCTGTTTTTCAGGGCGGAAACGGCATGTGGCTTTACAACGCTGGTTACTTGAAACGCCTCCGCAAGCTCTGCGACGAAAAAGGCATTTTGCTTATTTTGGACGAAATTGCTTCGGGGTTTTACCGTACAGGTCCGAGATTCGCAATGATGCATACCGCCGATGTTAACGGCGACTATATCACGCCCGATATCATGTGCATCGGAAAGGCACTTACCGGCGGATCCATCACGATGGCTGCATGCGTCGCATCCGAGAATGTGGCTGAAACCATCACGAACAGCAAAATCCCCGCGTTTATGCATGGACCGACTTATATGGCAAATCCGCTTGCGTGTGCCGCTGGCATCGCTTCGCTTTCGTTGTTCGAAAGCCGCGATTATGCATCGAGCGTTGCTCGAATCGAAGCTCGTTTACGAGCGAATTTGGAACCGCTCCGCTCGCTCGAAAATGCTGCAGACGTGCGCGTGTTGGGTGCGATTGGCGTTCTGGAACTCAAAGCAAAGCCCACCGCCGAAGACATCCAAAAAATAATTCGCGAAACAGGTGTGTGGTTGCGTCCGTTCTGCAATTATGTTTATACGATGCCGCCATTAATTACGACAAATGAAGAACTCGACCGCATTTGCGAAGCGATTAAACGTATTGGCGAATGCGAGCCCGCCCCCGTTATCGAAGGCGACGACGAGTTCCACGAGTGATTATTAGAACGAGCGTCGCTCTATAGACGAGAGATTAGAGACGAGAGAAGGTTTTAGTTTATGGATTATTACAGTTTAAAAATGAGAGCTTCGCAGCAAGTGGGCGAAGGCGAACAAAAGTACGAACAACATATTTCCGGAGCAGAACGCATAGTCGGTCATGATAACGTCGAAGCCGTCTGTGCCGCTATGGTTCGCCGAGCGCTCACCCATTCCAAAGGCGACCCGGACTTCATCAATGTCAAAATTGAAAAAATCAGCGAAGACGACATACAAATTCTTGATGCATTGCCTGTCACTCGCATTGACGTGGATACGTGGCAACAAGGGCGTGACAAGGCTTTTGAACTGATTGGCGAAGCCGCCGTCGGCATTCGCGAAAAACTCCCGGAACTCCTGCGAGAAACATTCCCCATGCGAGGTGCGATGCTCTACGACATCGCAACCGGCACCCGCCTTGAACCCGACCACGAACGCGGCGTGCGAGCAACCTACATGGACGCGCTCCATTCGAGCGTTGTCGATTCGCAAAAAAATCATTTTAACGAAGCGATTGTCCTTGCGACTAAAGTCGCGAACGCTCCCGGCATGGTCGCTGAATTTTGTATATCGGACGACCCCAATTACGTTACTGGCTACGTGGCTAGCAAAGAACTCGGCTATGTCCGCATCATGAAGATGAAAGAAATGGGTGACGAAAACGGAGGCCGCATATTCTTGTTCGATTCCCGCAAAGCAAAAGCCGAAGATTGCATTAATTATTTACAAAAGAAAAAAGTGCTGATTAAAGTCTAAGTAAGTGCGTGTTAATGTCTAAATTTTACTTGATGAAGATGACATGTTTTTATAGTTTTAAAGAAAACACAGGAGTTATTATGAAATACGGATTAACAGCACTTTCCCTCGCCGCTCTCTTAAGCCTTTCTGCTTGCTCTGAGGACGAAGAAAATCCATTCGCAGCCATTCCGAGCACGCCAAGCACGACCCCGACCGAAAACAATGCGCAATGCAGCTTTAACAAGGCGGACAACGTTTGGAAATTCTCGTATGCTTCGTTCACCGACACATACACATGGGTTGACGATACTACGGTCAAATTTGAAGAAGCTATGAACGGTTATGTCATGGAATCTAGTGCCAAGACGTTCACCGACCAAAATCGCGACGAGTTCTACGAAAGAGCTATGTCGGAATGTAACAGAATGACTTCGGATGACTAATCTAGAAATTCTTAATAAATTCACTAAAAACACGCTGCAAAAGATGCGGGAAGCACACACTTACCGCACCATGCGGCTGATAGAATCGCCTGAGTCTTCGCATGTGATGCTTCACGTAAAGAGCGAAGGCTCTTCTTGTAAACAAATTCTACTCGCCTCAAATTCTTATTTGGATTTGGCGAATGTCCCTGAACTCAAGCAAGCGATGGCTGCTGCTGTTCTCAAATGGGGCACGGGTAGCGGCGGAGCCCGACTGACGACAGGCAACAAGACTCCGCACGAAGAACTGGAAGCAGAAATTGCAAAGTTCAAAGGCGAAGAAGCAGCCATTACCTTCAACACGGGCTACATGGCGAACGTCGGAACGATTTCTGCGCTTTGCGGAAAGAATGACTTTGTCTTTAGCGACGAATTAAATCACGCAAGCATTATCGACGGAATACGCCTATCACGGGCGAAATGTTTTGTCTATAAGCATAATGACATGGCTGATTTGGAACGCGTAATCGAGGCGGCAAAAGCAGAGTTCTGTGCACGAGAAAAGCTCAATGGAGAGAATGCGAATGATGCAGATTTTCGTGGGCTTATTGTAACAGATGCCGTATTCAGCATGGATGGCGACATTGCGAATTTGCCAGAACTTTTGCGAATTGCACACACACATGATTGTTTGCTGATGATTGACGAAGCTCATGCTACGGGCGTACTCGGCAACACAGGTCGTGGACTTGCCGAACATTATGGTTGCGAACATGCCGACGTGACCGTAGGCACCTTGAGCAAAGCCGTCGCCTGCGAAGGGGGCTTTGTTGTTGGCAAACAACAACTGATTGATTTTTTGCGGAACAAGTCCCGCAGTTTCATTTTTACAACCGCGATGGCCCCAGCAGTCGCTGCGGCTGCATGCAACAATTTAAAGTTTATCGACTCGCATCCCGAACGTGTACAGCAACTTCAAGAAAATGTGAAGTTTTTCTGCGAAAGACTGCGAAGCAAAGGCTTTGACGTTCCCGAAACAAAGTCTGCAATTATTTCGATTGTCATCGGGGATGAAGAAGCGGCGATGAACGCTTCGGCTGAACTTTTAAAGCGAGGAATTTTAATCCCTGCAATTCGCTACCCCACTGTCGCCAAAGGCTCCGCTCGCCTCCGAGCCAGTGTCATGGCTACGCACACGCGCGAAGACCTCGAACAAGCCGCCAAGGAAATCGCAAATGTTTTTGCGAAGCGATAAAGGATGGCCCCTTCCTTCGTTACATTCGTCATTCTGACCCGCAAGGGGAAGAATCCAGTGCAAGACTAGATTTTACTGGATCCTTCACTACGTTCAGGATGACGACTTCTTAATAAACTATTTATTGAAATTTCACTAGAAATCATGGCAAACAATCTCTCGTCTTTCGTCTTTCGTCTTTCGTCTAAAAACAACGGTTACTTCGTTACCGCTACTGGCACAGATGTCGGCAAAACTTTTATCACTGCACTCCTCGTCAAAAAATGGCGAGAATCCGGCATTGACGCTGGCTACTACAAAGCAGCCCTCAGCGGAGCTGAACTCTGCGACGGTCAATGGATCGCTGGCGACGCCGATTACGTCAAAAGCATTGCAAATCTCCCCGACACTCAAGAACAGCTCGTAAGCTACGTCTATAAAGAAGCCGTTTCGCCTCACTTAGCCGCCCGCAAAGAAGGGAACCCCGTCGAACTTTCAAAAGTTGCCGCTGACTTTAACGCAGCTTGCACCCGCCACGAATTCATGTTTGTCGAAGGTTCTGGTGGCATCATCTGCCCCATCCGCGACGACGTTGACAGCTTGGGCAATCCCTCCCCGAACGGCAAAACGCTCTTCCTCGAAGATATTATCAAAACAGTCAACTTGCCATTGCTCATCGTCACGACAGCCGCACTCGGCTCCATCAACGCTTGCGTCTTGACAGTCGAATACGCCAAGAGCCGCGGACTCGACATTCGCGGAATCATCGTAAACCGCTATGGCGATAGCAAAAACTTCGAAATGGAAGACGACAACATTCGCATGATGCAAAAGCTCACCGGCCTCGAAATCCTTGCAAAAGTGAAGCACGGCGACACCGATTTAGGAGTCGAACCGTTCTAAAGAGCTTGAGTTTTACATTCTCTTTCCAATACGAAAATTGCTTTACAGAAATTGTAAAATTTTTCTTAAAAATTCTGAAATTACGCATTGTCGATGACGTTCTTTTTTACTATAATTGCTCCCGATGAAAAGAATGGAACACGAGACTCAAAAGCTTGCCATTATGGAAGCAGCAGACTGTCAAAAAGTCGGGTGGGTTTCAGTTTTTAAAAAAGTTCTCATTCCTGTTCAAAGCATTTTTAGTTTTAAGGCAAAGGCATTTAGCTTTTGCCTTTTTTGTTACCCCAACAAATTTTTTTGATGCAAGGTAAGTCATGAACGAAAAATTCCAATGGAAAGCAAAGCGCGAGCGCAAGGCATTCATTGCCTTGGCAGACGGATCCGTATTCCACGGCTACGCATTCGGCGAGAAAAAGGACACCGTCGGCGAAGCTGTCTTTAACACCGGTATGGCAGGCTACAAGCAGATCCTGACCGACCCGTCTTACGCTGGTCAGTTCGTGGTATTCACCACGGCCGAAGTCGGCGCTTACGCCACGGATTTCGAAAAGTCCGAATCCAGACAGGTTTTCTTGAACGGCATCGTCGTGAATTCCCTCGACTGGGTTTCCAAGGAACTCAACGAAGTTTCGCTCCATGACTACATGCTCGCCCAGCACAAGGCAGGCATCGCCGGTGTCGATACCCGCGCCCTCACGCTCCACCTCCGCGAACACGGTGCCCAGAAGGCTTACCTCCATGTGGAAGATTCCGAAATGAGCGAAGCCGAAGCCATCAAGAAGGCTCAGGAATGGGAAGGCCTTGACGGTCAGGACTACGCAAGTAAGGTCAGTGACCCGAACGGTTACGAATTCAACACCGAAGGCAAGTACCACGTGGTCGCCCTCGATTTCGGTATCAAGACGAACATCTTGAGAAACCTCGCCGCCCAGGACATGCGCATCACGGTGCTCCCGATTAGCGCTACCTACGAGCAGATCATGGCTCAGAATCCGGATGGCGTGTTCCTCTCGAACGGTCCTGCCGACCCGAACTCGCTCCCGCAAGTTTACAACATGGTGAAAAAGC
>CAMZGI010000181.1 GCA_947306305.1 uncultured Fibrobacter sp. | reverse complement strand
CTAGTAACTAGTAACTGCGGCTTCGCCGCCTCTTTCGTCTATAAGCCCGCTTTGCGGGCGTTCTCATGGCTCATTGCTCTTTGCTCCAAAGCATCTGTCGATGCTTTTTTGTACATAATTTTTTTGGATGTCTAATTTTTCTTGGTAACGCGGGTTTACGATTGTATCACCATCGCAGATTTGTTTTTTGGCTAGCACTGCGGTCGAAGCGTAACGGTCAGAATAATTGCGGGTACGGTAATCTGCATTAGAAATGCAGTTGGATTGTTCCTTTGAAAGCGAATCTCCTTTTGCCGTTTTGACGCTGTCTATGAGGTTCGTTATTTGCTTGTCAAATACTTTCTGCATTTCTTCTGTGGATGTAAAGTCTGTTTTTTGGCAAAGCGGGGAGGGCGGCGGGACGCTGTTGCTAGACTCGGGTTCCTTGCTAGAGCTGGAGATGTACTTTTCAGGATATTTGGCTTGGAATTCTTTTTTTGTATAGAGCTTGTTTTCGGTGTCGTCGATAAACAATGCATCTACGTCATTACTATCTCTATAAACTGAACCGACATTGTATTGCTCGTTGTTTGAACAGTTAAAATATTGGTGGGTAATTATTTCGTGATGTGTGCATGAGTATGCTCTGACTCCATAAAGTGGCTCATCGTATTCGATCCGCAGGTCATTTTCATCTTCGAGGGAATCTAATTCTGCAAGAGTCCGCGTTTGGTTTTCTTCCAGCATTTTTTTACGCATTTCATTCCACTCGCGTCTGTCTTCGTCGTCAAGACATTTGCCTGTAGAAGCAAAAATCTGATAAAGTTCACAAGAAATGCTTGGATCCTTGGCCATCTGATAGACTTTGTCATTTGCTCTGTTTCCTGGCAGTGATGATGACGATGTTGTTCTAATGCTGCTGGAACTTGGCGTTTCTTTTACGCTGGAACTGGATTCCACAATGCTGCTGGAGCTTGCCGCGATGCTTTCGTTAGAACTTGACGAAATTGGTGCGGCTTCGGAAGAACTGCTGATTTCGGAATCTGCACAACCTTCTGGCGGGCAGTAAACGCCATACAAGGGCTGTGTTGCGTTTTCGCTGGTGCAGCTCGTCCAAAAGAACGTTGTCAGCGAAAGCGCTAGCTTCTTCCAATGCTTGTAAAACATTTCCTTCTCCTTTGGGTTGCCTCTGAAAAAGTAATTTTATCCTAACACATTTTTAGAGGAACTTTGCACTTTATAAATATATATAAAATAAAAATGTTTCACTTTTAATTTTTTTATTTATCGTCGTCGCAAGTTCCGTTGAACATGCAGGGCGGACCGTACAAGGCTATCATTTCGTCCAAAACATTATGATTCTTTAAAAATTCTTTTTCTGTGAAGATCCCGTATTCGTTTTCATAAACGGTGTTTCCAAAATTGTCGGTCGAGATGCTGTAGGACGAACCGTCGTCGCATTCGATATGTTCTGAACCGTGCTTATAGCAAGGAATTTTATTTTTGATAGGAGCTGCGCTGCTGGAGCTATGCTTGGCGCTGCTGGAACTCTGAGCCACGGAGCTGCTTGTGTTTAGTGTGGCGCTGCTAGAACTTTTGGGCTTTGAGCTGTATTTCCTATAATAGTGCGACAAGAACTCGGCTTCGTTGTAGATGACTCCGTCGCAGTCGTAAGTTTTTTCGGTAACGACGACAATTCCGTAATCGGGGCAGACAACTGCTCCTTTAAGGTCGCCTTCGTCAATAGTTGAGCACGGGAGACTACGGGTATCTTTGATAACTTCTGTTTCTTTGCAGGTGACGCCGTCGTCACAGTAAAGCTTTGTTATGGAGGTTTCTCCGTTTGTCTTTACGCCTTTTTCGTCATCGTAGCATGCCACTCTGTCGTAAACGCCGTAGGCAGGCATAATCTGCTCAAAACTGCTGCTTGATTCTGCTTTTGAGCTGGATGAACGGAATACGGTCGCGGACATGTTGATGCCGTACAGCGGAACGACCCTTTCAAAATCGGTGCCGCTAGATACAGGAGCTGTTTCGGACGAAGAACTGGGCGGGGCCGCTTCTGACGAAGAGCTGGGTGGCGTTGCCTCGGACGAGGAGCTTGGAGCAACGCCTTCATTGATGGAAGAACTTGATGCGTTCGAGTCGCTGCTTGCTGGATCTTCTGTGTCAACTGCGGCTGCGGTATTCGATTCGCAACTAGCCCAAAAGAATCCCGTTAAAGCGAGAGCCAATTTTTTCCAATGCTTGTAAAACATTTTTTAACTCCTTTACGGCCCATGGCTGGACGTACCTAACTTCGTGACGTTATAAATATATTTAAAATCAAGTAAAAGTGTTGCATTTATTTTTGAAAAATTTTTTAAAAGTGCGTTTTTGTCTCAAAAAACGTGTTTTATGCATGGAATTGTTGCATATAGAACAATGGTGCTCTTATATACTACAAAACGCTTACAGTCTTTTTTGCAATTACTCCCTATCCTGTTATTTTACATTTCTATACATCGTTATTAAAGGCTAAATATTAATTTCTATAATAATGTTTATAGGGATTGAGTGATGAAAAAATCATACGGGTTCTTCTCTTATTGTGGTCTGGCTTTTTCTCAGGTCGCGATTTCTACGATAGTCATTGGAACGATGGAACTGGCGTTTAGCCGGATGGGGTTCACGGCGACAGGTTCATGGCAATTCTACGTTTTGCATCTGCTTTTTTTGCTGCCTTGTGTGTTGCTTTTGACCCCTGCTGGTTATTTTTCGGACAAATATCCTAAAGAACGAGTGCTTTTGTGGACGACTCTTTTGTCGTTGCCTGTGCTTGGGCTTTTTTGCTATGGCGTTCATAGCGGGAGCGTTCCGTTGGTGCTCTCGTCGGTCGCGTTGTTCTCTGTTTTGCAAGCTTTCCAGTCGCCTGCTCGCGGGGGTTACCTCAAGGAATTGATGGGGGTGCGAAACCTTGCGTATGGTAGCGGCGTTTTGATGATTGTGAGCTTTAGCGCGTTTGTGCTGACGTTGCTTGGGCTTGCGTTTGCGAGTGTCCAGAATGCGATGTACCCGGTGCTTATTGCATTGGGGGTGCTGCAATTACTGGGGATTGTTTTTGCAATGCGGTTGCCTGCCATTGGCGTTTTCGTCAAGGATATGAAATTCCCTTGGAAACGTTATTGGAATCTCGTTTTTGCCCGCCGCAAGATTACTAAAGCTTGGAGCAACCGTGGCATTCGCCAGTCCATCATTGGGCTTTCGATGTTCTGGGTCTTGATTTTCTTGATGGTCTTTGTGATTCAGGACCAGTTCAGTTCGGGTTCGCTTTTTGGCGTAGATGCGCTTGTCAACTATGCCATTGTGGGTGCTGCGATTGGCTTGATTGGCGGCTTCGCGTTTGCGATGCGGATGTCGAACAACTTTATCGAAACGGGGCTTGTCCCGATGGGGACGGCTGGGTCTGCAATTTTAATTTATTTGATACCGTTCATTCCAAGGCCTTATAACGCGATTGCGTTTGCTCTGCTCGGTTTTTGTGCGGGCATGTATATGCTCCCGATGTTTGCGTTGCTGCTTTACAATTCAAAGCCGAGGTCGGCGGGGCATGTGCTTGCGGTCAATAATGCGGTGCAGAATGTTTGCATGATTGCGTTTGACTTGCTTGCGATTTTGTCGATGCAGTTGCTTGGGCTTGACCGCATGGATTTGTTCTTCTTGCTTGGCATTTTCTGCACGGCGGCGACGGTTTGGGCGTTGTGGATTATGCCGCAGTCTTTGCTGCGCCAGCTGCTCCGCACGATGCTTTCGGTGCATTACAAGTTCATTGTGAACGGGCTTAAGAACTTGCCGTGGGAAGGTCCGGTTTTCCTCGTCAGTAACCATATTTCTTATATCGACTGGGCGTTGATTCAGATGGCGAGCCCGCGTCCGCTGCGGTTTGTGTTGAGCCGCCGCTCTTACGAAAAATGGTATGTGCGGCTGATTCTTTCGCAGATGAACGTGATTGACTTGGATTTGGCTCGCCCGGAAAAGGCGATGGCGGAGGCCCATGCGGCGCTCCTTCGCGGCGAAGCCGTGGTGGTGTTCCCCGAAAACGCGCTTTCGCCGACGGGCAACGTGAACCGTTTCCGCATGGATTACAGTTCTGCAATCAAGGATGTGCCGAAGCTTGTTCTTTTGCCGTTGTACGTGCAAGGGCTGTGGGGGAGTTCTTACTCCATGGCAAGCGCGGGGTATCAGGATATTGTCCATAGCGGTGGTAGAATTGTGTCGGTCGCGTTTGGCAAGCCTGTGCCTGTCGATTGCGGCAATGTGCAAATGTTGCGTTCTATCCAGGAACTTTCGATTACGGCGTGGGAAGCTTATATCCGCAGGCTCCGCCCTGTGGCGAGCAGCTGGATTCGCGCGGCGAAACGCAAGGGGAGTTCGCCTGTGGTGTTTAGCCCGGATGGCAAG
This sequence comes from uncultured Fibrobacter sp., assembly GCA_947306305.1. Taxonomy (GTDB): domain Bacteria; phylum Fibrobacterota; class Fibrobacteria; order Fibrobacterales; family Fibrobacteraceae; genus Fibrobacter. The sequence goes on along the minus strand of CAMZGI010000181.1, from coordinate 1,029 downwards.
CATTTCTCGGGCTATTCGCTTGCGACTGCTGCGCTCACGTTTGCAAACGTATTCGAAAAGCTTTTGGGCAAGGACGAAAAATGCGTGGGTATCTTGATTCCGCCTTCGGGACCGGGTATTTTCACGAACCTCGCGTTGCTCGTCAAGGCAAAGACGGTTTGCAACTTGAATTATTCCAGCACGCCCGAGACGATGAATTATTGCTGCAAGGTGGCTGGCGTCAAGACGATTATCACCGCCCATGCGTTTGTAGATAAGTTAAAACAAAAGGGAGTCGATCTCGAAGGCAAGCTGTTCTGCGATTACAAAGTCTATTACATGGAAGATTTGGGCAAGCAGTACGTTAAAAAGCCGATGCTCATTTTGAACTTCTTGCGTGTGATGCTTTTGCCGGCTTGGTATCTCGAAGCCCGCTTCTTCAAGAAGGTTAGCATCGACGACGTGGCTACGGTTATTTTCAGCTCGGGTTCCGAAGGAACGCCGAAGGGCGTTGAGCTGACGCACTTCAACTTGATGGGGAACATCAAACAGTGCGCAAGCGTGATTAACGTTGGGCCCGAAGACGTGTTCCTTGGACTTTTGCCGATGTTCCATGCGTTTGGATTCTCGATTACGACGATGCTTTGCATGGTCGAAGGAATCCCGGTGGCAACATGCCCCGACCCGACGGATATCCGCCTGATTGGCCGCATGTCGGCTGAATTCAAGGTGACGATTATGGTCGCGACGGGTACGTTCTTGCGAATGTGGGGGACGAGCCGCTATATCCATCCGCTGATGTTCGAACATGTGCGTTGCATCTTTGCCGGTGCCGAAAAAATCCGCGAAGACATTCGCAACTTGTACCGCACTAAATTCAAGCTTGAAATTTTTGAAGGGTTTGGCTGCACGGAAACGACTCCTGTCGCATCCGTGAACACGAAGGACTTTTTGCTGGACGACTACAAGACGGTCGTGGTGGGCAACAAGCCGGGAACGGTGGGCGTGCCCATGCCGGGTTGCCAGTTCCGCATTGTGGATCCCGATACG
>CAMZGI010000180.1 GCA_947306305.1 uncultured Fibrobacter sp. | reverse complement strand
ACGGCACCGTCCTGACTGTCAGTCATGACCGTGCCTTCCTCGATTCTGTGGCGACAGGCATCCTCGCCATCGAAGAAAACGGGAACGTCTTTGAAGCCGTTGGCGGCTACTCCGATTACGAGGCGAACAAGAAGCTCCGCGACAAGGAAGCGGCAAACGCCGCCCGCATCGCCGCTGAAAAAGAGGCTGAAAAACAAGCTCGCTTGAATCCCGCTGCCGCAGCACCGGCGCCTACGAAAAAGAAAAAGCGCAGCTTCAATGAGGAGCGCGAATACGCCGCCTTGCCCGAAAAAATCGAGAAGCTCGAAAAGGAAATTGCCGACTGCCAGCTGGAACTTTCGAAGCCAGAAGTTTATACAAACGCTACTCTCATCGTCGAATTGCAGAAAAAAATATCGGATGGAGAGGCTTTGCTCGAACAATTATACGAAAGGTTTGAAATATTGGACAATTTGGGCTAATTTTAGGCTATTTTTTTTGTTACCCCTAGTGACATAAGTCCAAATCTATTATAGATTTATCATGATGGATTATCGGTGTTAATTAAGAGGAGTTTTTTATGAAGTCGCTATCTTTGTCTATTGCGATGATTTTGGCCGGGGCGGTATCGGGTATCGCCGGCACGTCGGTGTGGAGTTACGATAAGAAAACGGGCAACGAAATGCAGCCCGCCAATTGGTACACCTATGCTCAGCCGGAAGGTCAAACTACAGGTGTTGCTGAGGACACTCCAGAAGGCTATAAGCAGTTTACGGTCACGTTGAACCTTAATTCTCAAGATTACGGTGCGGCTGGTATTGGCTTTGTTTGGAAACAGCAAAATAGGAAAGATGTGCCTGTGGACCTCTCCAAATACGATGGTCTTTGCCTTACTTACAAGGCGGAGCAGAAGTTCCGTGTCGATTTTAAGCAGACTAGCATCACGGACTACGATTTCTACGGCATTTACCTCGATGCCCAGGACGAATTCAAATCGAAGTTCATCGACTTCCAGAACCTCTCTCAAGAAGGCTGGGGTAAAAAAGTCAATTTGGATTTGACCCAGCAAGAAGCCATCCAGATTAACTACAAGACTGGCATTGCTAAGGATTTGGCTAATAACGCCGCAAAGAACGTCATTACGATTTCTGCAGTTTCTCTTGGCGACTGCGACGCTCCTATAGTCCAGCAGGATTCGAGTCTTCACATTCTTGAACCGTACGACAAGCTTGTGAAGGATTCCATCAAGGAAACGGACACTTTGAAGATCGACCTCAAGAAAGTGTTTGCTGCAAAACAGAGCGATACCGCTTCCATTACGGTGGTGGCTCCGTTGTTTACTCAAGTCAAGCCTACGGGCGCTGTCAAGCTGACGGACGAAATCCAGCTTGTTCCGAAGGCTATTGATAAGGATACGTCTGGCATTGTGAGAATTGTAGCCGTGAGCGGCACGAACACATTTGTTGTGCAGTTGAGCGTGAAGATTACCGATAATGGTACTGGCCCAGTTGGTCCGACTTGCCCGGGTGATCCTAGCTGCCCGGATGAACCTCCTGTAAATCATCCTACCAAGGTGCTCGAACCTTACAATGTTACTGCTGTCACGCTGGATACGCTTAAAGAAACGGACACGTTGAAGGTCGCTCTTGGAAAGCTCTTTGCTGACGAAGACAACGACAAGATCATCTTTGTGATTGAAACCTCTGCTCCGTACCTGAAAAACTTGACGCTTTTGGACAAGGTGACTTTGAAGGATACGCTTTTGATTGTTCCGACTGGCGTTAAGAAAGATACGACCGTTATTCTTGCAATCTCTGCTACGGATGGAAAGTCTGATTTGGTGAAGGTGCAGTTCGTTGTTCCTATCAAGGATATCAACTTGAGCTTGCCGCCTGTTGCCGTTGACGTTGAATACGAAGCATTGGAAGATACGCCGCTTTCTGTGACGATGGCAAATAACATTATGAGCAAGTGCTCTGATCCGGACGGTGACGACTTCCTCGTTATTCCGTACGATTCGACCAAGCATGGCAAGTTGACCTCGTTCACGCAGTTCGGTACGTTCATTTATACGCCGAATAAAGATTACCATGGCGACGACACGCTTACCTACATGCTTGTGGAAACTGCAAACCACAGCATGATGAGTGGCAAGGCTAAGGTGATTATCCATGTGAAGCCGGTCAACGACAAACCGGGATTCGTGGTTGTCGATAGCACGTTCCTTAAGGATACGCTCTCGCTCGATATGGACTTTGATGAAGATACGGTCAAGCAGATTAAGATTTCGACAGAAGCGTTGGTCTTTGGCGATGTCGAAGTCAACGAAGGCACGCAGAAGCTGACATTCAAGGCTGCTGGTACAAAGATTGTCGCCGCGGTCGATAGCGTTAACGCAAGCTTCTACCACATCTCTTTGAAGCCGGTGATTGGCGCTAGCGGCGATGCATCTATCTTCTTCTACGCCTCGGATGGAATTGACTCTGTTGGCTTGAACATCCCTGTGAAGCTCGTCTCTCCGAAGGATGTCGCCCATGCCGAAAACGACACTTACACTGCGTTCAACGATAGCGTTTTGACGGTGAGCGCAAAGGATGGCGTTCTTGCGAACGACGTTTATCCTGATGGCGTGACTAAGGGAATGGAAGCGGAAATTGCTCAGAAGCCGACGCACGGAACGCTTGTTCTTGAAAAGGACGGTAGCTTTAAATACACGCCGACGGCTGATTACGAAGGTGTCGATATCTTTGGCTACTACGACGTGATCAACGGTACGAAGTCCAAGCCCGCGATTGTGACTATCTCGGTCGAAAAGCGCAACTTGACCCCGACTGTTGTAGTGAAGACCGCTTCGCTCGATACGACTGTTTCTGAAGACTTCCCGACCTCGAAGGCTTTGAAGTACCCGCAATCGACGATTGCTTCTTGGTTCAAGGATCCTGAAGGCGATTCTCTGACTTACGAAGCAAAGAGCAAGGATGGCAAGCTCAAGGTTGAAATCACCGACAAGGGAACGCTCGAAATCAACTCTGTTGCGGATTCTACAGGCAAGGCTTATGTGGTCGTGACTGCAACCGACAAGAAGTCTGGCTCCAAGAGCTTTGAATTCTGCGTGACGATTACAGCCGTGAACGACAAGCCGATTGTTATCCACCCCGATACGATGTTTGTCGGCGAGTCGGGCTGGAGTGTCCGGTGGGATCTCGATACGCTTGTGAAGGATGTCGATGGCGATGAACTGACCTATTCGCCGAACGAAACGAGCGCTCTGGCGAAGTATATGACACTTTCGATGAAGGGTTCTGTCCTTACGGTCAAGTCGATTGACGGACTCAAGTACACGGAAGGCAAGAAGTACGCTATCGGCGTGAAGGCGACCGACAAGGGCGGCTTGAACGTGACTGTTCCTTTGTACATAGTTGTCGATAAGGCTCGTAGCGGCTTGATGCCGACGCTTGCACAGCCGAAGAACACTTGGCAGAATGCCGTGATGGCAAAACGCGGAAGCGTTGCAATTATGGATATGCAGGGTCGCAAGATTTGGAGCGCCAAGCTCCCGGTGAACCCGGCTGAAGTCAAGAACGCTTCTGCTCAGGTGCAAGGCCGCAAGATCCTCCGCGTGAACAACCAGACGTGGACGATCAAGTAAGCGCCGGAGGCGCAGTTACTAGTCAATAGTTATTAGTTACTAGAGTGTCATGCCCGCCTCCGTGCGGGCATCTCTTTTATTAAATGGAAAAAGTCTTCAAAAAGAAGAGGCTCCGCATCGCGGAGCCTTCTCTCGTCTGTAGCCGCAGAGCGGCGTTCTCTCGTCTTTCGTCTACTTCACCAACGCTTCGGTGTCGAGGGCGATAAGCAATTCTTCGTTTGTTGCTACGACGATAGCCTTCGGCGTGCCATCCTTCGTGATGAGGTGGTTGGATTCCTTGCCGCTCTTGAGGTTGCGTTCTTCGTCAACTTGGTAGCCGAGGAGCTTTAAGTTGTCCAAAGCCTGCTTGCGGACGTAGAAGCTGTTTTCGCCAATGCCGCCCGTGAACACGATTGCGTCGATGCGCGGGAGAGCCATGGCGAGACCGCCAATTTCGCGGGTGAGGCGGTAGCAGAACACGTCGAGAGCAATTTGTGCCTGCTTGTTGCCTTCGCTTGCAGCCTGCGTCAAAGTGCGCATATCGTTGCTAAGACCAGAAAGACCGAGAAGACCGGATTCCTTGTTCACAAGGTGGTCGAGCTTGTCGATGGTGCCGTATTCGTCGCCGTACTTCTTTGCGATATAGAAGAGGATAGCCGGGTCGAGGCTACCAGAGCGAGTGCCCATGATAAGACCTTCGAGCGGTGTGAAACCCATCGTGGTATCGACGCACTGGCCGTTCAAAATAGCGGAGCAGCTGGAGCCGTTGCCGAGGTGAGCCGTGATGAGGCAAGTTTCTTCGGGCTTGGTGCCGAGCACCTTGCAAGCTTCGGCAGTCACAAAGCGGTGGCTTGTGCCGTGGGCGCCGTAACGGCGGATGCCGTCCTTTTCGTAGAACTTGTACGGAATACCGTAGAGGTAAGCCTTCTGCGGCATCGTCTGGTGGAATGCCGTATCGAACACGGCGACCTGCGGGAGGCCCGGGAAGAACTTGGTAGCGCATTCCATGCCGGTTGCGTGAGCCGGTTCGTGGAGCGGGGCAAAGAGCGTGATGCTGCGGATGTAGTCGATGACCTCTTGCGAGACCTTTTCGCTCTTGATGTACTTGCCGCCATGCACGACGCGGTGACCGATGGCTTCAATCGTAGAAGTGAGCTTCTGGGCATCGAGGAACTTTTTGACCTGATCGACAGCTTCGGCATGCGTGGGGCAGTCGAAGTTGAAGTCGATGTTGCCTTCGGGACCCTTGGCCTTGGTGTGGCCATTGACGCCGATATTTTCTACAAGTCCGCTTGCGATGGACTGCTTTGTCTGAGTGTCGATGACGGCGAACTTCACCGAGGAGGAGCCGCAATTTAAAACGAGTACGCGCATTTTAGTAATCAGTGGTTAGTGGTTAGTGATTGGGGAGTCTTTGGCTCAGTCGGCAAGACTTGATAGAGGTGTCATTCTGAGCGGAGTCCGTAGGACGAAGTCGAAGAATCTAGTCAATTCTTGTCGGTTGCCTATAGGAACGTTGCTCCGTTTATTCTTTTTAATAATAGTATTTTGGCGCGGGGTTGGCTTTGATACGGGCTGCAATTTTACCATCTGTGCTTAAAACCCCGAAGTATCTGGGAACGCGGCTTTTTTTAACACTTCATTTTGCAAAACTGCAGAAAGCATCGCCACGCCTTGTTCTGTAAAGGCAAACGGGATTTTTCTTAAGCCCATTTTATCAGAATTGGATGTCCGAAATTCGGATATCAAAGCCGTGTTCGTTGCGCCTGCTGTCGGCAATGTCTCTTGCTTTTTCATCTTTACCTCCGACTGCCTACAAGCAAAAAAAGCAGACTAAAACAATCAAAA
>CAMZGI010000179.1 GCA_947306305.1 uncultured Fibrobacter sp. | reverse complement strand
ACGCAACGGTCGCACTGCACGCAGCGTTCTTCGTCGAGCAAAACACGAGGACCAAGATCTACATGCTTACCGCCACGGAGCTGACCCTTCGCATCAATAAACTGATGTTCAGGATTGCCGTGGTAATTCTTGCCGTATTCAGGACGGAGGCGGCCTTCGTTCTGACCGGCTTCCATGTAGTTTTCTTGCAAAGTGCATTCACCAGCCTTGTCACAAATCGGGCAATCGAGCGGGTGGTTCACCAGCATGAATTCCTGGGTAGCCTTGCGGGCGTTCTTGACGCGGGCGCTAGATGCCGGCGTATAAACCTTCATACCCGGAGTCACAGGAGTATAGCACGAAATCACGAGCATGCGGCCACGCGGGCCTTCCTGCTCTACCAGGCACTGACGGCAGTTACCCGACACCGGCAAATACGGATGATAACATACGTGAGGAGTTTCAATCCCGACAGCCTTCAAAGCTTCGAGGAGGTTGGTATCGCCAGGAACCATCACGGCCTTGTCATCCACGAAGATTTCCACCTTCGGGCTTGCTTCGGTCGGGAGTTTCGGCATATTGTAGTAGTTACTCATATTATTACCAGAAAATTCCAGGACGACTTGTTTCTTGAATACGCGGTTTTGCGTGTTCGGGGTTCTTAGCGATATATTCGTCAAAGTCCGCACGGAACTTTGCAGTGTAGCTCGAAACCGGGCCACCCAAAGAAATCGAAAGCGGGCAGATCGTCACGCCACCAAATCCGCTAGAAAGGCTCTGCATGAGTTCCACATCGCCATCGTGACCGTTGCCGGCCACCATCTGGTTCAAGATGCGGTGCAAGAGGCCTGTACCTTCACGGCACGGCGTGCACTGGCCGCAAGATTCATGGCTGTAGAAGTTGCCGAGGCAATTCAAGAGGTCCACCATGTTGTGCGTATCGTTAATCACGATCATGGCGCCAGAACCGAACATCGTCTTCATCGAGGCGAGGCATTCGTAGTCCATCGTAGCGACAGCGGCTTCTTCAGCAGTCAAAGGAGCGCAAGAGGAACCGCCCGGGAGCACAGCCTTGAGCTTGCCACCGACAACGCCACCGGCATAATCGTTAATCATCGTCATCATCGGAGTGCCGAGCGGAGCTTCGTACACGCCCGGATTCTTCACGTCACCGGAAATGCAGAACACCTTCGTACCACCGGCGCGAGGCGTACCCATCTTGGCGTATTCGCTCGGATCGTGCTGCAAAATCCACGGAAGCGACATAATCGTTTCGACGTTGTTCACGCAAGTCGGGGATTTCCAAGCACCGCAAACTGCCGGGAACGGCGGCTTCAAGCGCGGCTGGCCCTTCTGGCCTTCGAGAGAGTTAATAAGAGCAGTTTCTTCACCGCAAATGTAGGCGCCAGCACCGCGATGCACAAAGATATCAAAGCTGAACTTCGTGCCGCAAATGTTTTCGCCGAGGTAGCCGGCAGCGTAAGCCTGGTTCAAAGCCTTGTTCAAGGCTTCGATGCACGGGAGGAATTCGCCACGGCAGTAGATATAAGCAGCGCGGGAACCGAGAGCCCAAGCGGCAATAATAAGACCTTCAATCAAGCGGTGCGGATCTTCGAGCATGAGGAAGTGGTCCTTGAACGTACCGCCTTCGCCTTCGTCAGCGTTTACGACAATGTAAACCGGCTTGCCCGTACCACGCGGAACAAAGCTCCACTTCATGCCAGTCGGGAAGCCTGCACCACCACGACCGCGGAGGTTGGAACGTTGCACGTAATCGATGAGCTCGAACTGGCTCATGTTGAACAAACGTTCCGAAATGTTCGCATAGCCGCCCAACTTCTTATAGACTTCGATGTCCTGGGCGCCCTTGCCAAAGTTCTGCGTACAAACTTTTACACATTCAGCCATAATTAAACCGCCTTTTGTTCCGGTGCGGGCTTCTGCGTCGTAACCGCAACAGCCGAGGGTTTAGCAACACGTTCACCGGAGGTCGCAATCATACGGTATTCGTCGCCGACCTTGCCAGAAGCATCGAGGAAGCTCTTGTCCCTCAAGCCCGGCTCGCCCACGGCGACCCAAGAAGAACCATTCTTCTTTTCGACAACAATCTTCGTGAATTCCGGAGCTCCCTTCCAAGTGAGGGTAGCGCCCGTTTCGTCCGCTTCTGCCCTGACATTCAAAACAGGAGAAGGAGGAGCGTAGTCAGCCACCTGCGGCTTTGCGATAGCGCCCGGAGCGCCCGGATGTCCGCAGTGACCCTTAACCGTTCCGCCAAGCACGTCATGCTTCGGGATGTTGTTCTCATGGGCATAGCACCATCTGAGAATGCGGTCAATGCTGTCGGTCGAAAGCTTGGAACCCGGCTTCATCGTAAGCTGGTCGCCATCGGCATCCGTTGCAAAGTCGTCGTTCACGAGCATCATCGGACCATTACCGCAGCTGCCCAAGCATTCCACTTGGAGAATCGTGAAGAGACCATCCGGAGTCGTTTCGCCAGTCTTGATGTTCAATGCTTTTTCCACATAAGCGATAAGGCTCGGAGCGCCCTTGATAGTGCAGCTGATGTTACGGCAGAACTGCAAAAGGAACTTGCCCTTCGGAGCGTGGTTGTACATCGTATAGAACGTTGCAACGCCAAGAGCATGAGCCGGAGCGCAACCGCAAACGTTAGCAGCCCAGCGGATACCTTCGCGCGGCACCCAGCCGAACACGCCCTGCACAAGCCAAAGCACTTCGAGAAGCGCGGCCTGTCCTTCGGGATAACGGCTGAGAAGGTCTGCACAACGAGCCTTAATTTCAGGAGTATTGAGCTTGGCGAGCACTTCCTTTGTAGGAGGCTGCGGCACAGGCTTGTTCACATAACCAAACGTCTGACCCGGATCCGGGAGAGCGTCGATCGGCTGTGCCGGACGGTCGAACTTCAAATGATTGTTCGAGACAAATTGGACGGCGCCAGTAATATGTTCTCTCATCGGTCAAGTTCTCCAGCAATAATGTTGAGACCCGAAAGCACGGCCATGGAGTCAGCCAAGAGACCGCCTTCGACGAGTTCATGGAATGCAGCAAACTGCGTAAGGCAAGGCGGACGTACCTTGATACGGTACGGATGACCGCTGCCATCAGAAATAATCGTAAAGCCAAGTTCACCGTTGGCACATTCGCTACCGCAGTAGTATTCGCCTTCGGGAACGCGAACGCCTTCATAGACGCTCTTGAAGCGGCCGATAAGACCTTCCATGTCCTGATAAGCGAGCTTGTGAGCCGGCACGCGGATGCGCGGATCGACAATATCGACCGGGCCCGGAGCAAGGCGGAGCAAAGCCTGACGAACAATCTTCACGGATTCTTCGATTTCGGCGAGACGTACCTGCAAACGGTCGTTGCAGTCGCCCTGAGTGCCGACCACGACTTCCCAGTCGTAGGTTTCGTAATCGTAATACGGTTCATCCTTGCGGAGGTCAGAGGCAACGCCAGAGGCACGGAGGCAAGGCCCCGTCCAGCCGTAGCTGATAGCCTTTTCGGCAGAAATCTTGCCGATACCCACCGTACGATCCAAGAAGATGCGGTTACGGTCTAAGCAGGCATGCAAGTCCTTCAAAGCCTTTTCGGTGGAGTTCAACGCAGCGCGAACGTCATCTTCAAAGCCATCGTAGCTATCGCGAGAAAGGCCGCCGATGCGGGCAAAGCTGTTCGTAAGGCGAGCGCCCGTGAGCTTTTCCCAAATGCACATAATTTCTTCACGCGGATTGAAGGCGTACATGAACGGAGTCGTACCGCCCAAGTCCTGGAACGCAGCAGCGACGCACACAAAGTGGTCGTTAATACGGGAAAGTTCGTTCACAATCACGCGGAGAACTTTGCAGCGTTCTGGAATATCGACCTGGAACATATTTTCGACTGCACGGCAGAACGCAATGTTGTTCATGATTGCAGAGCAGTAGTTGAGGCGGTCGGTGTAAGGAATCACTTGCTGCCACGTGCCGCGTTCGACCATCTTTTCGAACCCGCGGTGGAGGTAGCCGATTTCTTCGACAGAAGCCACGATGGTTTCGCCATCCATAGCAGTCAAGAAGCGCAAGCAACCGTGAGTCGCCGGGTGGCTAGGCCCAACGTTCAGAGGCATCAAATTCAGCTTTTCGCCATTCGGATCTAATACGATCATTCCTTGATACTCCCTTCCAAAAATTCATTGTCGTTCGTTTCCACTTCCTTAGAACGCTGGACAACCTTGTAGCCAAGAGTTTCAAGACGCTTTTCGAGTTCAGGAAGCAGGTAATCGTTAGTCGAGAGCCACTGGCGCTTCTGGGCAGGGTAATCCTTGCGGAGCGGGTGACCGACAAATTCAACATGGTTCAACAGGCGGCGGAGGTCCGGATGCCCTACGAAAACGACACCAAACTGGTCATAAACTTCGCGTTCGTACCAGTTTGCATTGGCGTAAAGGTCGCTAATCGTCGGAACCTTGAGGTCTTCTTCGGAAACCAGCACCTTAAGACGGATACGAGTGCCCGGCTTGGACATGCTCTTGAACGCATAAGAAACCGCAAAACGCGGACCTTCGTGGTTCGGGTAAGTCAAGTAATCGATACCAGCAATATCGACCAGCATTTCAAACTTGATATCGGATTTTTCCTTGAGGAATTGGACTGCGGTGTGCAGATAAGAAGCGGAAATGACAGCGGTTGTCCCCCACTTGTCTAAAGTTTCACGCTTTGCGCCAAACTTTTCATCAAGGACGGCGAAGATTTCTTCAACAGTATTCATCTTCTACTCCTTCCAGAATTGGGCTTTCTTCACGAGGTTCTGTTGCTGATCCTTCACGAAGTCCTTAATATCCACGACCTTTTCGTGTATTGCAGTCTTGGCTTCGCACTTCGCCTCGGCGGTCTTCGCCTTGATCATTTCGAGCTGTTCCTTGACGCTCTCGGCACGCTGCTTCATGAAGGACTCGTCCTTGACTTTCTTCTGCAAGTCAAACATTGCATCGAAGAATGCTTCCGGGCGCGGAGGGCAGCCACCGATATACACATCCACCGGGATAATGTGGTCTATGCCGGGCACCGTGCAGTAGCAGTCGTAAAAACCGCCAGAACTAGCGCAAGCGCCCATAGCGATGACCCAGCGGGGTTCAGCCATCTGTTCGTAGATACGCTTTAAAATCGGAGCCTGCTTGTAAGTAATCGTACCCGCAACAAGCAGCACATCGGACTGACGCGGCGTAAAACGCACGTATTCAGAACCGATACGCGAAAGGTCGTAACGACCCACTTCCGTACTCATGAATTCGATTGCACAACATGCCGTACCGTAAGGGAACGGCCACAATGAATTAGAACGCCCCCAATTGACTAAAAAGTCAAGCGACGACGTTATGATATTCGGCTTTTCTGCCTCATTACCCATAGGAGTTACCTCATAAAATTCGAGGCAAAAGATAGCTTTTTTCAAAGAGGTGTGAGGTTAGTTACTAGTTCTGAGTTACTAGTTACTAGA
>CAMZGI010000178.1 GCA_947306305.1 uncultured Fibrobacter sp. | reverse complement strand
TAAACGCAGCCAAGTCTATGCCGAGCTGCTTGATTTTGTAGGTGAGGATGCGCGGTGTGGTCGAAAGGCTACGAGCGGCAGCGGCCATTTTGCCTTTGCTGCTCTTGAGTGCATCGCAAATGATGTCGCGTTCGTACGCTTCCACCATCAGCTTTAAATTTCCACTCACGGGCGTTCCGCTCGTTTCGTCGGTCTGGATTGTCGGCGGAAAGTGATGCGGATAAATAACATCTTCTTCGGTCAAAAGGACTGCTCGTTCAATCGCGTTTTCAAGTTCACGCACGTTGCCCGGCCACGGGTAACTCATGAGCATTTCAATCGTTCCACGAGCAAGGCGGCGAACGTTTTTGCCCACCAAGCGGCAGTAATGTTCAACAAAGTAATCTGCAAGCAGCACAATGTCAGTGCGGCGTTTACGGAGAGGCGGAACGTAAATCGGGACAATGTGGAGCTGGTAATACAAATCTTCACGGAAATTCCCGTCAGCGACCATCTGCTGCAAGTTCTTTGTCGTCGCGCAAATCACGCGGACGTTCACTTTTTTGGGGAAGCGTGCACCCACGCGTTCCATTTCGCCCTGCTGCAAAAGTCTTAGCAACTTTATCTGCAAATTCGGGGTCAGTTCGGCAACTTCGTCCAAAAAGAGCGTCCCGCCTTCGGCTTGTTCCACACGGCCAGGAGCCTCGTTCACAACGCCGACCAACGCTCCCTTTTCGCTGCCGAAAAGTTCGCGGTCCAAAACGGATTCCGGGAGAGCCGCGCAATGCACACGCACGAACGGTCCTAAATTGCGGTCGGAACGGAAATGAATCGCTTCCGCCACAAGTCCCTTACCAGTGCCGACTTCGCCCACAATGAGAGCTGGGAGCGGACTTTTAGCGACTTGGTCGATTTGCGTATAGACCTGTTGCATTTCAGGCGTACGCCCAATGATGTTGTCTGGCTGGAAACGTGCCTTAAGTTCCATCGCCATGCGTTCGTTTTCGGCCTTGAGAATTTCATTCTCTTCGCGAGCCTGACGGCGGAGCTTCACCGCCGTTGCGAGCATCTGCGCGATGATTTCAAGCAAATGAAGCTGGTCATTGAGGTTCGCTTCGTCGGGATTATGCTCGTCGGCACTCAACGCGCCAACGACTTCTTGTTCCATGATAATCGGAACGCAGAGGAACGCCTTGTCCTCGGTTTTACCGCGACCCGTGCGGTCCAAAAAGTCAGGGTCTTTTGCGACGGAAGGGATGATGATGGGCTTGCCCGTCTCCACGACGCGACCAGTAATGCCCTCGCCCACCTTATAGCGGCCTTTGCTCGCCTGTCGGCTGCTCAAGCCTTCCGCAATTTCGATGGAGATTTCGCCAGTGTGGCGGTTGTACAAAGTAAGGGTCGCATGCTCGACACCCATCACCGACTCGACCGTCTGCAACACCGGATGCGCGACGGTTTCAAAATCAAGACTCTGGTTCAGAATAGAGCTGATCTTGTAAAGCAGCTCCAATTCTTGAATTTTAGATTGAGTGTTGGGCATGATACAACAATTTTATTTTTTGAAAATATCGCTATGCGTTCCAGTATCAACTAATGTCAAAACCAAAACATCTTCATCTTTCAGGTATAGCAGCAACCAATCAGGCTGAACATGGCATTCCCAAACTCCCTTGTATTTTCCCACCAATTCATGATTGTGGAATCGTTCTTCTAAGGGAACATCTGTCCGCAGCTTTTCAATAACATCCTCTAAAAGAGAAATATTCAATCCGCGTTTTTTCGCTCGCTTCAAGCTCGCTTTGAACTGCGAAGTCTTTGCCAGTTCATAAACCATTATTCGCAATCCACAAGAAGTTCTTTGGCGGAAGAGTATCTCTTTGTTTTGGGATTTCTGCTGATTTTTCGAGCTTCTTCGATTGCCGCTAGAGTAGATTCAGAAAATTCTTCTTGCGGAGGCACAATTTCAAAAGGAATACGTTTTTGATTGATAGACTGCTTTAAAAAAAGGCGAATTGCAGTCGTCAAATCCAACCCAAGAGACTCAAATAAATCTTCAGCCTCTTTTTTCATTTCCAAATCGACTCTTGTCTGTAAAACTGCATTTGCCATATTTCCAATTTCCTTTTTAATCAAATATAATCCATTTATAATACAAATGCAATATAATTTAAAAAATAGAGTGAGTTGAAACGACTTTTAGAAGCACCTATAAAAATACCCCCGTCAAGCCGGGGGCGACAATACCTCTTTCGTCTCTCGTCTATAGCCACGAAGTAGCGTTCTTTCGTCTAACGCAGAGCTTCTTGCACGAGGGCGCTGGCACGCTTGGAATCAAAGCGGCCCTTGACCTTCGGGGAGAGTTCCTTCATAATCTTGCCCATGTCCTTGGGAGAAGATGCACCCGTTGCGGCCTTGATTTCGGCGATGAGGGCCTTGACTTCATCTTCGCTCATTTCGGCAGGCATATACTTGCGGTACAATGCGATGCAAGCTTCTTCTTCGGGAACCTTGTCCAAGAATCCACCCTTCTTGAGGATTTCGATGGATTCCTGTTTCTGCTTTACGCTCTTCGCGAGAACGTCAACGCACATGGCATCCGTAATGGTGTCCATGATTTGAGCCGGAGCAGCACCAGCCTTCATGGCTTCGTTCTTGATGTCAGAATGGAGCGTGCGGAGCGTTCCGAGAGTTACGGCATCGTGAGCCTTCATTGCAGTCTTGATGTCGTCGAGAATTTTTGTTAAAAGTTCACTTGCCATAATATATCCTTTTGCTGATTTTTAATGAAATGCCGATGCCGGAATGGAGTCCGGCATGACCGTAAGCACCATAAAACACCTAACGAGTCATCGGCACTCACCGACAACTCATTAAAGTTTAGCAAAAAATATCCGATTAGCGAATCGAATTAGTAGAGACGCTTGCGGTTCTGGTCAGCAATCTCTTTGAGACGCTTGCGACGAGCAGCCGTTTCAATACGCTTCTTTTCTTCGGAGGGCTTTTCGAAGCGCTGGCGCTTCTTGACATCGGAAATGATACCGTTCTTTTCGCAAGACTTGGTGAAACGCTTGAGAGCGCGTTCGAAAGGTTCGTTGGACTTAACAATAACGCCGATCACGATTATCCTTTGGTTAAAAATTCAATTTTTGGATAGCCAAATATACCTAAAAAATTAAAATCCGTCAAGGGTAACATTTTCCTGCAAAATCAAGTTCCTCAAAACATTACATTCTGGATACTTTACTTCGTTCAAAAAGATTACAATCCGCAACGGCAAAGACACTTCGCATTTAAACATTTGTGCACTAAAATTCCGCAAAAAACGCAAATTTCGCCCCTTTTTTATGTAAAATTTCGTTTAAATTCAGCGTTTTGAATCTTCGTAACTTGCGAAGTGACAAAGACTTATGTATATTCTTTATAAGAATATTCCAAACAGCCCTGATGGAAAATTTTCAAAAAAATGTGGAGTGAAACCATGAAGCTGCAATCGGTAAAAATACTCGGGATAATCGCCCTCGCCTGCACACTACTTTCCGCCTGCGGTAAAAAGAAAGAAGAAAAGCCAGCACCGCAAGCTAATGCCACCACCGTAGAAGAACAAGCTCCGGTAGCAGAAGAACCAGCCCAGGAAGAACCGGCATTGGTTCCTATCCAGTCTCTGAACGAGCCTGAAGAAAAGGCGGCACCGGCTGAAGCCCCCACATTCAAGAGTTCTAGCATCGAACAGGGAACGTCCGGCCCGTTCGTCATCCAAGTGAGCATTCAAACATCGAGAAAGGCAGCAAACAACGTCGTGAGCAAGCTCTCCGACCAGGGCATCAAGGCATACGTCGCCGAAGTTGAAAATCCGGGCGAACTCGAAGGCACGTTCTACCGCGTGCGCGTGGGCTACTTCTCCACGATTGCAAACGCGCAGCGTTTCGGCAAAGAAGTTCTCGCTCCGCAGGGTTACGCTGGCTGGGTCGATAACCGCAAGAACGACCGCATCGGTCAGCCAAGCGTAAGCGAAGACATGTAATTTTCAACAATGAATTTTAAAGGCTCCGCAACGCGGAGCCCTTTTTTATATGCTTTGATTCAGTAAACTAGTCGTCGTTAAGAGTTCCGTTTTTAGCTCTCACATAGCCTTCATCGCACATATTTTGGAAGTTGCGGGCGGTTTCATCCATATCTTGAAGAGTGCTGTCATCACGATGTCTCACATGGACTGCATTCGACGAACATTCCACTTGGTAACTGCCATCTCTCCATTCTCTCGCTTCTTCTTTCTCGTCAGCGCAATCATCCGCAGCGTCAGAGGGATCCATATAAGTAATGTCCGTCGTGAAAACGGAGTAGTCGAACCCATCCAGATCTTTATACACCGTCTGAGTCTGCTTGTAAGTTCCTGCCACATACGTCTCGTAAATAGTAACGGATTTGTCCGTTCGCGTCACTTCGCATGTATAGCCATTGATAGTCTTTGCGTTGCCGTCAGAACTGCTGTCGGAACTTGTACCCGTTTCACATGCAACTAGGGCTAGCATAGCTGCAGAAGCAAGAATTAATTTTTTCATCTTATAGGTCCTTATATTACTTAAAAAAATTTAGCAACAAACACGATTTTTATTTACCTGCCAAAGGCTTTATCATACTCTTCCGCTAGTGTTCCATTCTTATATTGCTCTTCGTAACGAGCGCAACGTCTTCTATAGTAATCGTCATAGTATTCCAGCTCGTCATCTTCTGCAGGCTCGCCGACTATAACGGTGTTTCCATAGCATTCAATATCCTTGTAATAATCATCATCCTTCTCTTTTTGGCACTCTTTCTGCGCATCGGCTACAGTCGGCAATACCTTTTTTTGCGTATAATACGGACTTTCCCCTTTCGAGTTTAAAGTTACAGTCCTAACTTCTTCAAAATCCTTATACTTATGGCTCATGACAACAGAATTAGCATTTTTAGTAACGCTGCAACTGAATTCACTACCATTAGTGTTACCGTCCGTCGAATTGCTATCCGTTGAAGAACAAGCCATTAACGCAAAAGCAAATGTAGAGAGATAAATCAGTTTTTTCACGAAATAATCTTCCTTTAATACAGCCATAATTTAATTAAAATAGGCTAGAAAGTGCAAAGCCACTAAAAATTTAACAATGAGTGGCACACGCAAAGCCATCGTCTAGCCTTAAAATCTATATTTGGACTATGCCTACAAAAAAGCCCAAAGTATTTGTCGTGCATCTCGGATGCGCCAAGAACCAAGTCGATGCAGAAAACCTCGTCGGCGAAATGCTCCACGCGGGATTTGTCACCTGTGATTCAGCCGCCAAGGCCGATTACATCCTCGTGAATACTTGCGGATTTATCGAAGCCGCCAAGGAAGAATCCATCAACGCGATTCTCGCTCAAGCTAAAGCAAAAAAAGCAAAGCAGAAGCTCATTGTGGCGGGCTGCTTGAGCGGCCGCTACGGCGAAGAGCTGATGAAGGAACTGCCCGAAGTGGACTACTGGGTCGGCA
>CAMZGI010000177.1 GCA_947306305.1 uncultured Fibrobacter sp. | reverse complement strand
TTTCCACCTTTTTGAGAATTTCATCCAAACGCTTCCGTTCATCCACGAAAAAGATTTCGCCTTCGAGAACCTCCGGTTCCTCGACCGAGTCGCTCTGGTACGAGCGAGAGCGAGGACGTTCCTCGTACATTTCGGGATTTCGAGAGAACAAGCGGAAAAGCCCCGAAAGCGGAGAATGGTAAAGAACCTTCGGTCCGTTCTGGAACACCGCCATATAAAGGAATCCGGCGACCACGCCGCCCAAGTGAGCAAAATGCGCAATCGCATCTCCTGAATTGGCAAAGAGAATGTCAAGCGCAATCATCACCCACATGGCATGCTTAATCTTCATCGGAATCACAAAGAACATCAAAATCATGCGATCGGGGAAGAATTTGTAATAAGCGACAAAAACGCCCATCAACGCGCCCGAAGCTCCGATAATCGGATTGTTCGTAAGGCCGAGCAAGCACATGAAAAAGCTAAACAGCGCCGCAAAAATTCCGCAGAAGAAATACATCGAAACAAAGTGACGAGTCCCCATCCATTCAGCCACCTCGGAACCGAACATCCAAAGCATGAGCATATTGAAAAGGAAATGCATAAAATCGACATGAATAAACATGTACGTCACGTAACGCCAAACCTCGAGCGGATTCGTCGGGAAAAATGCGCCAAAGTAAAGAAGGTATTCACGCAAGCTGCCATAGCCGACTCCAGACACGTTCAAATGCAAATCCATGAACGAACCTAAAATAAGCGCCACGCCAAAGACAATAGCATTAGCAAGCAGCAAGACCTGCAAGGATTTAGGTAAATATTTAAATGGCTTCATAAGATTTCCTAAACTGTTTTAAAAGCATGGAGACCATGTTCTGGGGAACGAACTTCGAGATTAGTTTTTTTTGTTCGCTTTGCGGAGTACCTTTGGCACAGCCGCACTTGAGGAGTTCTCGAACGAGACTGCTGCTTATGACAAGGTGTTCCTGCGCGCTCAGCAAAAATACGGTTTCGACATCGGGGTAAAGGACTTTGTTGTTCCAAGCGACCGCCTGTTCTGCATCGAGGTCAGACGCATTGCGGATGCCCCGGACGAGGTAGCGAGCCCCCACCGACTTCATGAAATCGACTGTCAAGCCGTCGTTGACGGCGACAGAAACATTCGGAAGATGCGATACCGCCGCCTGCGCCATTTCGCAACGAATTTCTGCGCTGAACAAGTTCTTTTTGCTCGCGTTCTGCGAAACGAGGACGACCAAAGAATCAAACATGCCAGCGGCACGTTGAACAATGTCTAGATGACCAATAGTAAACGGGTCGAACGAACCAGCGAACACCGCCATGCGGGATTCACGACCAGCCTCCAAAGCAGCCCTGTTCTTTCTTTCCGAATTCCACTCCATGAAATACAATTTATAAAATTAGTTACTAGTCAATAGTCGATAGTTACTAGAATGAAGTTAATAGTTACTAGTTAATAGAACTTAGAGCTTAGTTGGCAGAACTTAGTTATTAGAAGAATCAAGAAATACGATGCTACAAAGCAGTCCTGTTCTTTCTTTCCAAATTCCACTCCATGAAATACAATTAAAAAAAATTTCTAGGTAACAGGTTTCAGGTAACAGGTTTTAGGAAAAGTAACAATACCTGTAACCTAACCCCTAAGAATAATCAACGACGATTCGCCGTAGCGGCGGACTTGCCCTTCAAAATTTTCGCCCGTGGCCCATGCCGGCAACTTGCGGCTCGGGGCCTCAAAGACAGCCACGCCGCCCGGATTCAGCCATTCGACGAACGGACGCAAATCGGGGTAATCCATGTCCTTGAACGGAGGATCCGCATAAATCAGGTCAAAGCCGCCGTCCGCGCAAACGATTTCTTTTTTGAGCGTAAGCACGTTCGCTTCTAACAACTTAAGCTTGGACTCCGCCCCCACCGACTTGTAAGAGCGTTCTATCATCCGAGCCTGAGCGCGAGCAAGCTCCACCGCCGTTACGCTTTCGGCACCGCGGCTAATCGCCTCTAGCCCCATGATGCCGCTCCCGGCAAAGAGGTCGAGCATGCGGAAGCCTTCGACTCCCTGCAATATGTTAAAGAGAGCTTCCCTTGTACGGGAAGCCGTCGGACGCGTTTTCATGGAATCCGGGGACTCGATATTGCGTCCCCGCAACGAACCGCCAGTAATTCGAATCGGCATACTAACGGAGCACGAACATTTCGATGCGCAACGTCGAGAGCAAGCTCTTCTTGGCAAACCTGAGGTCAGCCTTCGGAACGCCCATGCGAATCGGCGACTGAGCAAACGCATTGAAGAACGTAAGCAAGTCCGCAAAGTCAGCCGTCGTCGTCACGTTGTACGCATAACGTTTATACACGCCAAAGTCATCGATAAGCGGCTTTTCAAGCCCTTTCAACTGCACCTTGTTCGAAGAAGCAAGCGTTTTGATTGCCTTGACTTCGGCTGCAATTTCTGCAGACGGGACAAAACCACGCACCGCATCCAAGCGAGGCTGCGGAACAGTGAATTGGCCAAACGCAGCCACTTCGGTTGCAGCTTCCGATGCAACAGGAGACTGGAACGACTTGCTCACCGCCTTGAGCCTATCCATAAGCGTATGCTGCGAAGACGCCTTCACCGCCACGCCGCGGAGGTAGTAGTAGTTCGGAGCTTGATAAACGCACTGCGAGAATCCGATATCGTCGGGCACTGCGGTATTCAAGAACGACATGAACTGAGCAAGCGAAGTCTTTTGGAACGAGAGCTTTTCTAGCGGCAAGTAGCTGCTGTAGCTCGTTCGTTTGTTATTAACCAGAACTTGCGGATTGATTTCGCGAACAATATCCTTAGCAGACATCGCCGCGTAAGCCTGCGCAAAATCGCCTTGCTTCGAAGCATCTGGGCTGGTCGAACCGGCATGTGCCGTCGCCGACGAAGAACCCGGCTTAGCGCCGATCAAAGTCAAGTAAGAATCAGGCAGCACGCCATCCAAAGCGGCGGGCACGCCCATCACGCTCAAGTAGCAGCTAAAGGCGACAATAGCCAAAAGAATAGACAGAACAACAGCCAAATACTTTGTCTTATGACGGCGTTCCACATCGGCCACATTGGTCACATGCAAGTGCTGCGACAGATTGCCAACGGTGGAGTTTTTCTCAGCCACCGCAATAAGGTTCATGTGAATCATACACCCTCCATCTGATTCAGCGCCGCGCCAACAGCACCGATACAGCAAATCATATCAACGGGGTTCACGCTTTCGTCGGACGGGAGCTGCGACAAGCCGGTCATCAACGACACATGGTAGTCCGTGAGCTTCCCGGTCAAGGTATTTACAAACATTTCTTGCGAAGCCATCTCGCCACACAGGCGAACGTCGGTCACGCCGTTAATGGAATTCTCGGTTTGCACAAGCTTAATCTGCTCGACAATTTCATTTGCAAGAATCGGATACGCGATATCTTCGGTCTTGCCGACCATCGAAAGAGTCGAAACGCAGCGCAACGCCAAAAGCTCGTCGCGACGCATCCAAATCAAGGTCACGCCCGAATAGTCCGCCTTCACGACGCACACGGCATCCTTGATTTTTTCGCCCACATCCATCACGTTCATGATCGAAAGCACATCGACTTCCATGGACTTCGGAGAAAGCATGCGGGAACGGAAACCCTTGCGCAAAGCATCGACCCACTCCTTGCGGACTGCCATCACAAGCTCGTTATAACCAAACGAATCATCACCACTCAATGTCTTGGCATCGACAATGTAAGCTCCCGCTTCGGCATTGGTAAACAGTTCCAGATACCAGTTCAAATACTGCCACTTGTTGGCGACCGCCTCTGGCGGAACATAAACCTTGCGGATAATCGACATCGTCGCAGGCATCGTCACCGAAGTCGCTTCGATATTTTCAATCTGGTTTTCATCGACCCACTGCTGCAACGTGCTTTCAAAAAGGAATATATCGTAAATCGGGTTGCACTCCGTCGGGAGCACCGCAACCTTGACCACCTTCTTTTCAGCAGCATCCACAAGTGCAACCTTCATAGACGTATCGCTGACTTCAATACCTAGATATAACTTCGTATCACTCATAAAAAATGCTTATGTAAAGTTTTATATCCTAAAACTAATCAAAAATTATCAATTGTATTATGTTTTCAAGTTTTTTATTTCCAATTCCATGCACTTTTTTGAGGTCTGAGGCGTTCTTGAAAGGTCCAGCCGTGTTTCGACGCTCGATAATTTTCTCGGCAAGCTTTGGACCTACCCCCTTTAAGGCACACAGCTCCTCTACGCTCGCCGTATTGACATTCAAAGGGAACGTCACTTTTACTTTAGGTTTGCGGTGAGGAGTTTCTAATGGCGCACTTTCGGGCCGCAAAGAATCAACGCTGCTCGTATTTGCAGGTTCAGCCGTTGTTGCAGATAAAGTATCTGCATTAGCGACAACAATAGCCTTGCCGACTTCGAATTCTTCGATAGACGGGAGCCCCCATGGGAGGTAGCGGATTACAAGACCAATGATAAAGAGAGTAATTGCGAGATTGAGGATTCTTTTTTCAGACGCGTTCATCGCCTTTTCTTAAAGGTTCATTTAGAGAAGGATATAGCAAACGATCTAATAAAATTTGTTCAACTCGCGTGGCGTCTGAAGGGACATCCACCGATATGCTCGGGTAAATGCTCTCGACGATGCGGATGGGACGGCGCCCAAGGATTCGCATTTGCTCTAGAGAGCGTTCCAATTCGACAGGACTCTGCGGAAGCGATGCGAACTCGTCGCGGGATTTGCGGGAGTAAGCGTAGATGCCTTGGTGCTGAAACCAGCGCCCAGCCTCAACTGTCTCCACTTCGGCAAGCTTCACTGACCGAGTAAAGTCGATTGCAATTCCATCGCGAACGAGCACTTTCACGACAGTCTTGAGTTCTGCTTCTGACGGCTCAAGCGGGCATGCCACCGTCACCCAGCAGTCGGGATGTTCCGAAAGTTCACGCGCAACGTCTCGCAGAACAGAAGGTTCTACAAGCGGTTCATCGCCCTGGAGGTTAACCACCAGATCCAAATCCATCGCCTTTGCAGCCTCCGCCACGCGGTCCGACCCCGTCGCACATTCTCCTGTCATCACGCAGTCAAAGCCTGCCGCCTTGACGACTGATTCAATTTCGTGAGAATCCGTCGCGCACACGATGCGTTCAAAGCAACCAGCAAGCAGAGCGCGTTCCATAGTACGGACAATCATCTCCTTGCCGTTCAGCTTCAAGAGTGGCTTTCCAGGAAAGCGAGACGAGCCCATACGGGCAGGAACAATGCAACTGACCATGCGTAAAAAACGGGAGCGAAGCCCGATTACATCACCTTCGGGATGGCGAAGTGGTCGTTTTCGACAGCCGGAGCGTTTGCAAAAGCCTGATCGAGCGTAAAGCCCTGCACAGGAACATCTTCACGGAGGATGGTCACGCCGTTTTCGACAGCGGTCATCGGTTCCACGTTCGAAAGGTCCAAAGCCTTCAA
>CAMZGI010000176.1 GCA_947306305.1 uncultured Fibrobacter sp. | reverse complement strand
TGAGAATCGAACTCTTGTACGCACAAGTGATTTCATCGACACCGCCCGAAAGCTTACGGTAATACCGCGTGATAATTTCAGAGACTTCCTTAGAAAGCGATAAACGAGCAGCCCACAGCTTTGCTCCAAGCTCAATCAGTTGTTGAGTCAAAACGCGGAACAAGTCCTCGCCGCCAACAGCAGAGCCATTCTGCTTAAATTCCTTCAGCCACTTGTTACGTTGTTGCAACACACGTTTGTAACGCCGCAAAATCTGAGCATTCGAAGCCGAGCGATAACAGAGAATTTCGTCAAGCCAATGCCTGCGAACGTCAGGGCCTCCACGCAAAAGCTCAATGTCCGAAGGCTGCATAATCACCGCCGGGCACGTTCCAAAAAACAATGTCGGCGACTTTAGCGATTCGCCATTTTCACGAACTTCGCTCCCGCGAGAATAAACACGCAACGCCCGCATCCGCGAACGCCCATCGTCATTAAATTCTCCCCGCAAAATAAATTCGCTATTCTTCCATGTAATCAGTTCACGCAAGTCGCGCGACCGAAACGAGAAGCCTTGCGAAAGCAAATGTATGGACTCCAAAATGGTCGTCTTGCCGCAACCATTCGGGCCACAAATCACATTTATGCCCGCATCGAAGTTGCAGTCCATCGATTCAAGACTGCGTACCCTCGAAATGAACAGCTTCGAAATCAAGGGATGTAGCCCCGCAATCCAAGGCTAAACGGCGACCAAATTCCTGCTCGAGTTTCGTATAAGAATGCGTAGTTTACTTCAATCGGGAACTTTCTTTTGCCCACGCGAACTTCAAACTTGTAACCAGCACCTAGCATCCAGTCTAAATCGTCCATACCCACGCGGAGCGTCGCATTTGGAACAACTTCACATTCAAAGCCCACGCGACCAGTCCAAACATGGAGCTGCGGGTCAAAAGCCAAAAGCGTATCGGCAACTTGGTAGTCAATCGCTTCCATCCAAGCATGAACAGGCTTACCCATAATGCTAGAGTGGTAGCCCAATCCAATCTGCAAGACCTTCGGGCGAACGCCCTCGGTAGAAGCAAGCGAGTTGTCCTTGCTCGGATTTTTCGTCCACTTTGCAGACAAGTTCTTGCTAAAGCTTAAGTTGCGGATAACAACGGACGAAGTCCACTTTCGGCTCCACTGGCGATACCAGCCCAAATTGACAGTCACCGGGCTGCGGAAAGAATCTTCCATTTCGATGCTGTCGAAATACTGGGCTACATCCAAATTATCATAGCTCATCGAGAACGAAAGACCAAATGCATCTTGACGCGTTGCACGATAAGCAAAGCCAAGATACATCATCGTGAAGAACGGCTTTGCCGAGCCCAACGTCTCGTCGTCATCGTCAATCACTTTAAAGTCCAAATCGCCACGGTAGAGCATCGCAAAGCCCACGCCCATGCGCTTGCCAACCTTGCCTTCGATACCAAAGGATCCGCCCATACGGTCCAAATCACGCTTTTCGGCGTTAATCGTAATGCCAATATTTTCGCGGAAGCCAAGCAGAGCGGGGTTCCAATAAGCGCCCGGCATAGAAGCCGTATCCGCCGTACCTGTATTGCCTCGTCCAAGTTCGCGAGTGCCAGCGCCCATACGTTCTACAAAGCCGTCAAAGCCGCCCAATTCCGATTTCTTTGTAAAGCCCAGCGCCATTGCAGAACTTGCGAACGAACAAACAGCCAAAGCAGCAACAACAAGATTTTTCATATTCATCATCTGAAGTTACCTCCAAGCGTCATCGCCTTGCCCCAGCCAATGTGACCGTGATTGTCCTTCACCCTGATGTAGTAAACGCCCATGGTGCAATCCTTGCCATGGTCGTCACGACCGTCCCAATAATCTTCTTTTGGATTCGAGCTGCGCGAAGCGTCGGCATTGCGCACTGCATCTTTCACGATTGTCCGCACCTTACGCATATCGTAACTGAAAACTTCAATCGTCACTTTCGATTCTTTACCTAACTTGTACGAAACGAGAGCTTCGTCGCCCGGAGTAATCACGGACGGCACCATGCGAACGCTGCCCAAATTGTTGTCGAGCCTTGCACGGTTCAGCACCACGCTCCAAGTCGCGCCCGAGTCCGCCGAAACAGAAACACCGTTTCCGTAAGTGGCAATAGCAAGCCCCGTGCGGTTTTTAGAAATCGGGAATGATGTCAGCGAAGTGATAATCACCTTGCGGTCAGTAGCCCCCGTCTCGTAGCCATACAGCCATTGGTCTTTTCCGTCTTCGTCTTTTTCCCAAGACTTGATTCCAAGCGAATCCAGCTTGAAGTAGCCGCTAATGGAGCCTCCCACGACACGCACCAGCACGTAAGCCGTTTTACCTATAAACGCGACATCGCCTACAGTGTAATCGCCTTCGTCGTAAATATCCTTCTTTTGCACTTTGCCTGCGGTATCCAAGAAATCCACCTTGGCAAAGTCTTTCGCCTTTTCGCCATAAAGGCGCCAAAGCCCGCCCACGACAGATTCATCTTTTTTGTAACAAGTTTCTGCAATGATTTGAAGCGGAGAGCCGCCCATCCAAAGACCCGTCACGCGAGAATCCTTGAGCTTTGACGAAATGTTCTTCAATCCGCTCGAAGACTTGACCCAAATGCCCTGAGCCGTCGCAAGCCAGAGGTCGCCCGTTTCGGGATGCAAACGCACATCAAAAATTTCAGGAGTCGTCTTTAAATCGAGTTCTGCATTTTCGTTGAACACTTCTAGCTTGTTCGTCTTCGTATTCAAGACAAACGTCGTATCCACGTTCTTTTTGCCTGACATATCGTGAACCATGACACCCAAAGCGCCACGAGCCACCCAAAGACGCTTCGCCGTAGAATCGTATGCAAAGCCGCTCGTCGCGTACTGCATCGGCTTATCCAAGTCTTCGGCCACGGACGGAACATCAATCGGATTTTCAAGAATGTTCGTCAGATTGCGGATTGCGAAATAACCAGCCGGCTTCAAGTAGCGTTCATCGTTGTTCATCGCGAACATCGGAAGCACATACCCAAGCTTCGAGCCTGCATAAATTGCAGGAATGCGCCTGCGTTCAGCAAGTTCATCTTCGAAAATTCCATCTTGCACCGCCGTCATCGAATCAGAGACCTGCTCTTTCATCGTCGATTCAGTCACCACGGAACCGTTTTCGGCAACCTTGAAACTCAAGAGCGTTACGCCGCTATAAGAATTGTCGCGAGAGAACGCCCACAGCTTTCCAATTTCACCAGCAGGAGCGACCGAGAACACATAGTTGCTGAACAACGTTTCGCCAGCAAATGCATTTTCGCACAAACTCCCCCCGACAAGGAGGCCTGCCACCATTGCAAACTGCGGCACAGCCTTAAATGCGAACAAATTTTTCAAATTCACAAGCTACCTCATATCGATTTCGTCAACGCCCGCGACAGGCTTGTACTTGAAATCATCGTTAGAAATATTCTTGACCACCTTCATATCGACAATGCTATACCAGGTGCTGTTCCCCGCAGGATCCACCGTATAAAGGCGAACTGGAGAATAGTCCTTTTGCGAGAGCCAAACTTCCATCGACGTAAACTGCCCCGCATACTTAGCCGGGTCAAGTTTGAGCACCCAAAGTTTTTGCTTGGAATACTCCGCTTCGCCCATTTCAAGAGCCTTGCAGTTCAAATACTTGAACAAAAGTTCCGAAGGATGCAGCGAACTCGACAGGTCTTCGACCGCCTTAATAAGCACTTGCTTCTGATCTACATTCCACTGCCAAAGGCTTTCGCCATCGCTATAGAACTTGATGTTCGAAAGATCCAGCTTGAACTTGTCGCCTTCGGCCACCACGAGGCTACCCGACTGCGTCCTGATATCAGGAGAATCTGTTTGGAAAACTTGAGCCTTGAAATTGAGGCTCCATGCCTTGCCCGACTTGAACCACGCCTTGGACTTGTCCAAAACCTGATCTGCCGTCATCGCAAAAACACCCTGCACGAGGGCTAAAGACAAAAAAAGAACTAAACGGGAGGAAAACTTCATATCCACCTTACTTAAAGACTCTACCAAATTTACAAAACTGAATCCATCTAGACTTAGCATATTCCTATTTTAAGGCTTATAGAAACAAAACATTGGTCTAGCCGCAAAGATATTTCTATCTTTTGCACGTAAAAACCAAATAAACCCTTTTTTGGAAGGATTGTATGCGTAAACTCATTTTGCCGATTGCCCTTGCCGCTACCGGTTTTGCCGCAGCCGCAGACATCGAAATCAACGGAAATGTCGATTTCGACTACGCCAGCTATTTCGACAGGGATTTTGACCCCACTAACGCCGCAAACCAGGACATCGACTTGTCCGTCACGGCCCACCTCGACGAAAACGTATCCGTTACTGTTTTTACAAACACGCGCAGCAACATCTCTAACGCCGAAGGCACCGCAGAAATCCGCCACGGCATGGCACGTTCGACCGCCATCACCGATGGGGACAACCGCTACACGGCTTTCAAATTCGACGGCGTGGAATTGCGTTGGAATCCATTCCAAGACGTAAGCTTTATTTTTGGCGACATTACTTATAACGCGGGCGCATTCAATTACTACTTCTGGCGCGACACGGACCGCTACGCAGTCATCACCAAGAGCGAAAGCATCCGCGGTTTTGGCGTGGAACTCGGCAACACCAAGTTCGGCGAAGGCAAGTTCTACATTGGCGCGACCGACGACAGCAAGAGCTCTGTAGCCGTCTTTGGCAGCTACGCCCTCAAGCTTTTGAACCGCCCGGACGAACACTTGACCATCACCCCGAGCGTCGATTGGGTATTCGGTTCTGAAATTGGCCGCGGCCACACTTACACGTTCGGTACCGAACTCGACTACTCCAAGAGCCTCGAAATGCTCAACTACAGCATCTACGCGGTTTACGGTTTGCACCCGTACAAGGGCCACGGAGTCCACTCCTTCCTCGTGGAACCGAGCATGAACTACGGCATCTTCAACCTGGGGCTCAACTACTTCTATTCCATTACCGACAAGAACTACGAAGCAGCTCCGCAGCTTTTCACGGACGACCAGATGCTCTTCGCGATTGAACCGAGCTTCAACATCACGAAAAAGTTCACCTTGGGCGTAAGCTTCGAATACCACGATCCTGATACCAACATCGAAAAGGACGAATTCAAGTTCCTCGGCATGAACTTCTACGTTTACCCGACGCTCAACACGAATCTCGTGTTCTGGTTCGGCTACAACTTCAGCAAAGACAAGAACCTGGTTGTCGGCAAGACGAAGTTCGCCCTCGGCATGAGCGCCCACGCTGATTTCTAAGCAAGCTATGAGGTATGAGGTCGGCACTCCGTGCCTTTGACGCTTCCAGCGTCCGCAGCTGCACTCAGTCATAAAATTATGCAAGCATAATTTTGCGACATTCGCTTGGCACGCTTTTGAGGTCGCTTCACTTTGAGAAAAGCATGTACCCCGGACACTGTTCCGGGGCTTTTTTGTATCCGCAC
>CAMZGI010000175.1 GCA_947306305.1 uncultured Fibrobacter sp. | reverse complement strand
AACTTTATTCGATGGGCTGCAAGGAAACGCACATGCGTATCGCTTGCCCGCCGCTTGTTTATCCGTGCAAGTTCATCAACTTCTCTCGCTCCAAGAATGAATACGATCTCATCACGCGTCGCTACATTCGTGACCAAGAAGGCGAAAACGCTGATTTGGACAAATATACGGATCCGAACGGCCAGCCGTACAAGGACATGGTCGAATACATCCGCAAGAAGCTGAACCTCACGTCGCTTGCGTTCCAGCGCATTGACGACTTGATCCAGGCTATCGGACTCCCGGAAGACCAGCTCTGCACTTACTGCTGGACTGGCAAGGACTACGCCGAAACGGGTGACTGCTATCATTGCCCGTGCCATTGCCACGACAAAGGTAAAGACGAAGATAAGTAATAGGTATGAGGTCGCTTCGCTTTGAGCTATGAGCTGTGAGCAAAGTGAGTCATCTTTTAACGCTGTCTTGAAAAAAATCCGACCTTATAAAAGGTCGGATTTTTTCGTTCATCAACAAACTATCTCGTTACGGGTGGCAGTCGCCGCCGTTGTACGGCCCGACGGACTTGATGCTGAATTCGGCATTCTTGCCATGTTCGCCATATATTTCGAATTTAATCGTGGCCAAAATTTTTGCAGCTTCTTCGCCAGAAATCTTTTTGCCGTTTCCTTCGATCGGTTGTTTGAAATCGGCCCATGGAACATACTTGGTGATGAATGTTTGGCTCTTGGGGAGCGTTTTTGTGGGAATGTTGTACTCGTATTCTTTTTCTTTTTCGCCGAGCCCTAATTTGAGATCCATGCCATAATAGGACTTGTATGTGACGCATACGCCGCCCATGGCCGAAGCATCGACTGGTGTTGCCGTGGGGTCTTTATCACTTTTTTCGCCTGCAATTTGGAAGCCCAGTCCGACAAACGGACTCCCTTCGGTCATATCTCCTTTGTCGAAAATTGCTGTTCCGCAAACCCCTTGACAATGAAGGATTACTATGTCTGCCCAGTATATATCATATTCGTTTCCCAGTTCTACAGGCCAGGCAATCTTTGACATGCCGCCAATTGAATTGTCGTCGTAGTCGAACCAATATCCAGAGGTTTCTAGTCCGTTGTCGTAACCGGTAACAATTTGATATTCTTCGGAGCTACCATGCCAAGTTTCAAACGGTGATGTCTTGGGCAAGTTCGGGTTCGGGTCGGAATCTGGGTTCAGCTCAATGGATGGTGGCGGTGGCGGAGTGTAGGTGCAATTCCCGTAACTGCCGACTTCTATAATATCGAATTTGGATTCGCTACCGGTTGTTGCTTGAACTTTGAATTGAATAGAAACGAGCTTCTTTGCGGCTTCTTCGCCAGAAATGTTGTTGTATTTTGCGGCCCAGGAGGGCATTTTAAAATCAGACCATTTGAAGTTGAGGACAACGGGCGTGCTTGTTTTTTGAAGACTTACATTGGGGAGTGCCGAGGCGAATATCGTATCTTGCTTGCTGTCAAGAACTAATTCAAGAGTCGGCGCGAATTCGGATGTGTAGGCAATGCAAATGCCGCCCATGTCTGTAGCGTCAACAGCGACGAGCTCGCCTTGTGCATTTTTGCCAGCCATATCGAATGCGACTGCGGCAAACGGGTTGTAGGTCATTGAGCCTTTTTCTAGAATGAATGTCGAGCAAAGACCCACGCATTGTTCGGTCGTTGCATCGTTCCAAAGGACTTTGGAGAGGCCTCCTTCAGAATTGTCGTTGACTTCGTACCAGTAGCCCGAAGTTTCTGTTCCCGCATCGTAACCAGTTTTTATATGCAGGATTTTTTCGGCACCATGCCATGTTTGGAATCTAGATTGTGCGGCTGCCTGTACGCTGCTCGAACTCAATGCTGAAATTTCTGAGCTAGAAAGCGGCTCTCCACTAGATGTGGGAACGGTACTGCTCGAAGAGCTTGATTCTGCCCCTACGACGGGGTTGTTTGCAAATGGCGTATCGGTGTTGGAATC
Source organism: uncultured Fibrobacter sp. (assembly GCA_947306305.1). Classification (GTDB taxonomy): domain Bacteria; phylum Fibrobacterota; class Fibrobacteria; order Fibrobacterales; family Fibrobacteraceae; genus Fibrobacter. The sequence continues at coordinate 3,509 of CAMZGI010000175.1, read as the reverse complement.
GCTACACGCGGTCAATGCAAATGATGCCGCAGCGATTGCGGTCAATGAAAATCCACAACTCTTTAAATGCATTTGAATACCTCCTAATTATTCATATATGCCTTTTAAATATATGTAATTTGTTTTAAAGTGGGTACGGATTTGTTGTCGGGTTATTGCAAAAAATGAAAGCCGCCCACGGAGTGGACGACTTTTTCAAGATTCGTTTATCGAGTCGATTTGAACTGCGATTACTTCACAACTTTTTGAATGTAGCTGGAGTTTAAATCCTTGAGGTAGTAAGTTCCGTGCGGAATTTGCATGGTCTTGAAGGAACCTTCCGCAGATTGCGGTGTGGCTTCGAATGACTTCACCAACACGCCCGTAGCGGAGAACACGGCAAATGTTGTTGGCTCTTGGCTTGCCCACTTAAAGTTCTGGACAATAGCGGCAGGGGAGCTTGTCGGAGTGCTAGCGCTAGATGTCGGTGCGTTGGCACTAGATGCTGGCGTTTTTGCGTCGCTGGATGCTGGAGCTTCGCTGCTAGAAGACTGAGCTTCTGCACTGCTGGAAGCCGGAGCGGCACCAACCACTTCCAATTCCAAATCCATGAATTCAATGACATAGGAACCGTCGGTTTCAGCCTTGACTTCCTTGCCCTTCTGTTTTACGGTCTTGCCTTCGGCACCTTCAATCTTCACGCGGAGAGGAACGCTCTTGGGCATGGCTGAATGAGGAGATTTCCAAGTGACCTTGAAACCGCCTTCAATATCTGTTGCGGGAGCTTTGTCAATCGCAAAGTGTGCACGGTAGTAGGCAGCCACGCGACCCATCGGAGCACGCCACAATTCCTGTTTTTTGGCTTCGTCCATAATAGAAATCATGTCGGACGGGGAAATGCCGTAACCAAAGCCGCCGCCATCCACGTTATGGTTCAATTGCACCGTCCAAGCGTTCTTTTGCTTGGCTTCGCTCATGTTGCCCTTGGATTGCTGCGTATTGCCCTGATAGCAGTCCGAACTGATGCGCTCCCAAACGGGTTCTTCGTCCCACTTGTACTTGGTGGCGCCTTGGCAGTTGCGGTTGACAATATGGGCCTTCGCAATTTCTGCTTCCACGGCATCGTTGTAATAGCAGTAAGGCGTTGCAAAAGCTACGACTTCGCCTTTGCTTCTTTGTTCGAGATCGTACTTGTAATCGGTGATTTCACCCTTCAAGTTATTGGATTTGGTCAAGTCGCTATGCGTTTTGGAATGGTTGCCGATTTCGTGACCTTTTTCGACCATCGGGAAGTACTTCGACTGGTTTCCGGCATTCATGCCGCCAGTCAAGAAGAACGTCACCTTGATGTCCTGGTTCTTTTCGAAATAATCTCCGAGGTTGTTCAGCTGGGAAATCTCGCAGTCATCGAACGTGAACGAAACGGCGCCGGGATGGCCATCCCAAGGAACTGTGGTAATGGGGCCTGCATAAGCGGCTGCACTCATCAAAGAAATAGCTGCTACGGATTTGAAAGCGACTTTCATTTATATCCTCCAATACAATCCACCTGTAATATATATTCAAAGTGGATTTTTCCCCCTGCATCCAAAACCTTTTCTGTTGTAGCAAAAGACAACAAATAAGGAAATTTTGACCAAAAAAAGGCATTTTAACCGTTGAAAAACTTCGGAAACCTTATTCCTTCCACACCATTGGCATGCCATAGCCGAAGTCATTGCATTCCCCGTAGTTAAGCGGTCCGATGGACAAAATAATGAATGTCGGTGTGCTGCCACTTCTGCCTTGAATCTTAAAGCGGATGGTGGCTATGGTTTTTGCGGCTTCTTCGCCAGTAATATATTTTGTGCCCCACGAATTTTGCTTGAACTCAGACCAAGGAATGAACTCCGTTGTTCCTATTCCTGATGTTCTGAGCTTGAAAAAGGGGAGATTATATTGGATTTCTTCATCTTTTTTATCGCCGAGTCCCAATTCGATAATCAATGGAGCTTCGGATGCGTAAGAAACGCAGAGTCCGCCCATATTGGTTGCATCGGCGGTAAGGAGCTTGCCATGGATGTTGTCTTTAGGTGGACCAACCATGTCGAATGCGATTCCGACAAACGGGTCGTAGTGCAAATTTCCTTTGTCTAGCACGGCTTTCCCATAAACGCCACCATAGGCTTCGATAACGGGTTGCAATGAGTTCGGGTCGTATTCGTTGCCTAGAGGCACTGGCCAAATAATTTTAGATAAGCCTCGGTCTAGGTTGTCGTCGAAGGTGTACCAGAATCCAGAATGTTCGCTTCCTGCGTCATATCCTGTTTCGACGCGTTCAACTCCGTCTATTCCAAGCCAAGTCGCAAAAGGTGAAAGTTGGGTGCTAGAATAGGCTGTCCTGCTGGAACTTGACGATGTTGCTTTTGCACTGGAATAAACAGCAATGTTGGAACTTGATGAGATCGCTTTTTCGCTAGAGGAAACTGCAATGCTTGAACTGGACGTGGCTGCTTTTTCGCTGGAGTGCGTCTGCTCGCTAGAAAAAGCTGGCTCGCTGATGTGAGTTTGTCCGCTAGATTGCACCTGCTCGCTTGCGATGCTGCTCGATGTCGAGGCTGAATTTGTAGTGGAATCGGAATTTGTCGAAGAATCGGAATTTGTCGAAGATGCGTCTGGACTGCTCGATGGCTCCGTGGTCAAAGCGGAACTCGAAGGAGCAAAGGCTTCGCTGTTGGAAGAAACTGCTTCGGGAGAATTTAATCCGAATGGATCTTGCGGGGCTGCTGTCTCGGATTCGCCGCAAGCGACAATGGCAAAAGAAATTGCAATGAACGATGCGATTGCTGCAAAAGCTGGTGACTTGAAAGCCTTGCGATTCTTTTCCGAACTCATCAAATTCTCCTTTCTTTCTAATTGTCGATAAAAATACAATTTGATTTTCCACTTTTGATTTTTAATTTCTTAATTTTTAGCTTGAAAATAGTCGAAGTATCTAGTAACATATTTAACCTCAAAGCGAAGCGTCCTCAAAACCTCGCACTTCGGAGCTCAAATGGCCGAAAATAAAGCAGAAAAATTCGTTTTCTACATGTACAAAATGACCAAGTCCTATCCGCCTAACAAAGAGGTGCTGAAGGACATTTCCTTAAGCTTCTACTATGGTGCAAAGATTGGCATTATCGGCCAGAACGGTGCTGGTAAATCGACGCTGCTTCGCATTATGGCGGGCATCGATAAGGAATTTCAGGGCGAAGCTTGGATTGAACCGGGACGCACCGCAGGCTACTTGCCGCAGGAACCGCAGCTCGACCCGAATTTGACCGTCAAGGAAAACGTGATGCAGGCGGTCGCCAAGAAACAGGCGATTCTCGACCGCTTCAACGAAATCTCCATGAAGTTCGCCGAACCGATGGAAGACGACGAGATGAACAAGCTCTTGGATGAACAGGCCAAGCTTCAGGACATCATCGACGCTCAGGACTTGTGGAGCCTTGACCGCAATATCGAAATTGCAATGGACGCTCTCCGCTGCCCGCCGGGTGACTGGC
>CAMZGI010000174.1 GCA_947306305.1 uncultured Fibrobacter sp. | reverse complement strand
TCTGCCAACTAGCAGCGGCTCCGCCGCCCCCTATCTCGTCCAAACAAATTACAAACTTGCTTTAAAAAAGCTATTCTTTGTCGCATGAATCCAAGAATATCATTTGTCTTGCAAATGTCGCCATCGACCTCTTACGATAACCTTGAGGCGATAGCACGCAATTTGTTAGACGGATTGAATGTCCTCTTGAAGTCGGATCAGGTCAAGTGCTCCATTTACCTTGACGGTCCGATGATCGAGACGCTTTACAATGTGGCTAAGCCCTTGATGTTCGGGAAAATTCAGAATGCGATTCGCAGCGGGGCGCTTGAGTTCTTGGGCGGTGGCTATTACGATCCGATGCTTCCGCTCTTCCCCGAAGATTTGCAGACGTTGCAACTCGAATTGCATCGTAACCTTTTGAAGAAAGTTTTGAGCGTTGAACCGCAGGGCTATTTTAATTCTTCGCTGGTGTGGGAACCGGGCATGGCTGATGTCTTGGAGCGTTCTTGCTTTGATTATGCCTTGGTGACAGAATCGGCTATGCAAGATGCTCTTGGACGTTCGACTCCTGTTTCTGGTTGGTTCACGCTTGAAGACCGCGGTGCGCTTATCCGCATTGTTCCTGTGTCCGAGACGCTTTCGAAAGCGATTGCCGAAGACAACTTGGCTTGGCGTGATATTGCTGAATCGTATTGCAGAGGCGGAAAGTCGGCGGTCGCTGTTTTTGACATTCCATCGCAACCGACGGAGATTGTCGATTTCTTTGGGCGGCTTGTCGATTTTGTCGAGACGAATGGCGTTCAGACTAGAACTGTTGGTTTTGCTGTTGATCAGCTCGAAACGTGCGGTTCGATTAGCTTTCTTGTTTCTGCTGGTCGCAAGCTCGGACTCCCTTCGACGGCTCGAACTTGTCGTGAACTTTTAATCCGCCGTCCAGAAATTAATTTGCACCACAAGGGCTTCTTGAATTTATACAGAAGAGGCCGCAGCGTTCTTTCGGGCAAAAAATGGCTTGAATTTTGCAGGACGCTTTTGCCAGTAATGGCACCGGTGTATTTTAGGGACTTGTTCAACGACGAAGGCATGCGTTCCATGAAGATCCGCAAGCGGGCGAACCACTTGCTCATCGAAGCTTCGCAAATTTTGGACAACCTTACTGACTTCTCTGGACTTCGTGTCGATGTGTGCGACTATTTGCTTTTAGGGCGAAAAGTTATTTTCTGCGAAAACCCGGAATGTTCGTATTTGCTGGATTACCGCAATGGCGGTGCACTCCGTGCCTTGAACTACAAGGTCGCCAATTTGAATTTGGTCAATACGTGGCGTGATGATGGCGAACCTTCTGTCGCGTTCTTGGACTGCCTTTTGCCGAACGAAGATTTTACGCCGGTCAAGCTGGAACAGATGCTTTACGACCGCAAGCACTTGCTCGCTGATCCTTACGACTACCGCATTCTCCGCACCAATACGGGAACCGAAATTATGTTGGACGAAGAACAGGGCTTTGCCAATGGCGAACGCAAGGCTTTGTTCCGAATAAAGAAAGTTTTCTCTTTCCAAGGTAATGCCGCGAAGTTTACAGTTTCGTATGCTATCGACAACCTCGCATACGTGAATACAAAGGGCTTTTTCGGTACGATTTTGGAACTGGGACTTTTGTCCAAGGGCGATGTCAATAAAATTTTCATCGACGGGAAAAATATCAAGTGGAATATAGACGAACCGCTTTTGTATCCTGAGGGTACGTCTCTTGAAATTCGTGACGAGGCGGATGGTTGCGTGTTCCACATGAACTTCGATAGGCCTACGTCCATTTTTGTGGGTTCCATTTTTGGAGCGACTTCGTCTGCTGCTCCGCAGGCGTTCCAAGGTATCCGCGTGTTTCCGTTCTGGCAAGCTCCGTTCAGCATTCTAGATCGAAAAGCGTTCAAGATTTCGGTATCGCTAACGAAGAGGTAATGACGTGCGAGCCGATTTGATAGACATCCAGGTTGAAGACCGCGGCGAAGAAGTAGAAATCTCGCTTTATGGCATTCTCAATGAATACCAGCTTTCGGCTGTCCGCGAAAAAATTGAGATGCTGGTGAGCGGACCGGGCGTGTTCTTTTATGTGAATCTCCAGAATGCCCGCTTTGCGACGGAAGCTTACCGCAGCATGTTCCTCGAAGTCTTGAACATGGTCAAAAAGCAAAATGCGACGCTCATCTTGATTTTTGACAGCGAGGAGCTGGACGAATACTTTGCACGTTATCGCAATATTTTTGAAATTTACAAGAGCCGTGAAGAATACCGCAAGTCGGGAATCTCAAAGAAAGTCCATCTTGTCGGTGTCCATTACGAAAAGAAGTCTATTAGCTTGTCGCCCGGCGTAGCCGCCTTTATCTCGCTGTTCTTGATTGGATGGGGCATTACGTTGTTCGCCCTTATTGTCGGGCAGGGACGTGAAATTTCGGACAAGCAGGCTCAAATTACTGCTCTCGAAAGCCAAAAGGCTCGTTACATCCGCGAAATTGACCGCTTGGAATCTGCAATTGGACCGATGCGAAAGCTTGGCGTGGTTCAAGATACGACATTGTTGAGTTCATTTGGTGTCATTCAGGATTGGGTCTCCTATCTTGAATATTTGGAGAAGAATCGGCGTGAAAAGTAGCGTTCGTCTGTCTTCGATGGCGGTGAGCGTTCTGTTTGTCATTGGTTTTGCCGTCTTGTTCTTTTTTTCAAGCGAGTGGTATTCCAATCGTGTCAAATTGGAAAATTTAGCTTATCAGGAACGCAGTCTCCATACGGATTTGGAACATTTGGAAGTTGTGGGGAAGCGGACGCTCGATTATGTAAAAATCGAAAAAGCCTTGACGTATATGGTGGGCGACCGTTTGTCGGATGTGGGGTTCCGCATTTTGGCTGAACAGCTTTGGCAAATTTCGCAGTCGTATTCGATGGATCCGTTGATTATCCTTGCCGTCGTGGCTCAAGAAAGTCGCGGCAATCCGCTTGCTCGTGGGCGTTTCCAGTCGGGAAAGTTTTCGGGGGCGCTGGGGTTGATGCAGATAAAGTTAGAAACCGCAAAGGCGATGGGTCGCAGGTTCGGGCTTGTGATTGAAGGCGAAGAAGACCTGATGCGTCCTGAAGTCAACGTGGTCGTGGGGTCTGCGTATTTGATTCGCCTGATGGGCAAATACGGAAAATGGCGTGAAGCGTTGGTGGCGTATAATTTGGGGCATTCCGCAGTCGATAAGCTTCTTGAAAAAAATGCTCCGCTCCCGACTTTTTACTATGAAGGCGTAGTGGCTAAATACAAGGATTTGGTGAACCACTGCTCATTTTGAGGAATGGGACGGGGCTTGTGCCCCTTTGAGCCGTCAGCAATGAAGTATGGTTGCTTCTAAGCTCTAAGTTCTAAGTTCTAAGTTCTACCTATTAAATTTTTTTTACTAAATTCTAGCTGTGAACCGTAATTTCATTTTTATTTTGGTAATGGCATGTGTCGCCTGGGCGGGCGAAGTTCGCTATGACTGCTTGCGTTTTGTGGAGCGTGGGCTTACAAGTGATCCGCAGATGATCGAGACGAGGTTTGGTGCCGAAAGCAAGATAAACAAGCTCAATTCGCTTACCGCAGAAGTCATTTTGCCTACGTTCAACGTGTCGATGATGGTGGGGCCTGCGCCTGGTTTAAAGGAAACGGTCGATGATTGGGGCGATACGGTTGATACTTACGACTTTTCGCGCATGGGTCCGTTTTGGGCTGTCGAGGCGAAGTTTATCCAGCCGCTGAATTTGGGTCAGTACCAGACGGGCAAAAAAGCGTTGGAAGCCGATTTGCAGCAAAAGACTTTCGAAATTGAAAATGAAGCTCTTAAAAAGGAAGTCGAGCTCCAGACGTATTATTACAATTACCTCCTTGCTCTTGAAATGCAGCGCCTTGCTGCGGATGCCAAAAAGCAAGTCGATAAGGCTTACGATCAGCTCGAAGAGGCATTGGACGAAGACGAACCGACGGTTTCGCAGACGGATTTGCTGAACTTGAAAGCGAATATGCACACGGTCAAGGAAGGCGTTGTTGATGCTGACCTTGGAATGAAACGCGTGATGCTTGCGATTCGTTTTGCTCTTGCATTGACTGAGGACGAGACGTTTGCGACGGAAGATACGGTTCTGGCGATGCGAAATGACCCCATGCCGACCGAAGAACAAGTGCGTGACCTCACTGTGAAGTATAATCCTGAACTTAGGCAGCTTTCGGCGGGTTTGCGCGCTCGTCGATTCCAGATGGATTTGGCAGAAGCGAAGCTTGCCCCGGAATTTTTTGTGATGGGCGAGTTCCAGTACGTGAAAAGCTGGGCGGGAAACCGCAACGTGCTCCAGAAGAACGCTTTTGCGCAAGATGCCGTGAACAAGATGTCTGGCTTGATTGGCGTTGGACTCCGATATCGTTTGAATTTCTGGAAGAGCTGGGAAGAATACCGTCAGGCTAGAACGGACTATCGCGGACTCCAGCTAAAGGAAAACTACGCGGCGGATGGTCTTGTGGCTAAAGCTGTGGAGCAGTATTATCAGGTTGTTGCCGCCAAGGAAAAACTCGATGCGTTGCGTGAAAGTTTGCGTGCATCCGAGGCTCTTTTGAAAGGCGCAGCCATGAAATATGACTTGGACAAGTCCCAGACGAGCGAGCTTGTGTCGGCTTATACGCAGAATGTAACCATGAAAAAAGACTATTATTTTGCAGTTTGCCGATATAACGTCGAATTTGCGGGATTAATTGCAAAGATAGGTTTGCCTCTTAAGGAATATAATTCATATTTTAATGGAAAATGAGGAGTATTAAGATGTTTAAGAAAATTTTGATTACCATTGCTTGCGCGTCTCTTTTAGCTTTTGCCGCCGAAGATCCTGTATCTGTTGTCAAGAGCAAGGACGTTGAACTGCAGAACATCATCAAGAAGTCCAAACGCACCGCTAAAGAAACGGAACGCGTCAAGAACTTGTTGAACGATTCCTTTGACTTTGCCTTGCTTGCAAAGAAGTCATTGGCTTCTAGCGTCTGGAAAGAGCAGGACGCTGCATCGCAGGAAAAGTTCGTAAACGAATTCCAGCGCATGGTTCGCAATTCTAGCGCTAACCGCTTGGAACTTTACCGTGCCGATTCGACGATTTACGAACCGGCTAAGATGAAGGGCACGGACGAAGCTCGCGTTATCGCTCACTTGTGGAATCAGGGCAAGGAATCTGTTCTTGAATACAAGATGACGATGGTGAACGGCAAGTGGAAGGCTTGGGACTTGGTCATCGACGACCTTTCGACCGCCCGTAACTACAAGGAACAGTTCAGCAAGATTCTCAAGGACAAGAGCTTTGCCGAATTGATTGATGTCATCAGCAAAAAGGCTGATGAAGCCGAAAAATAGATGGGCTTCTTTTTCTGGCTCCTTTGTATAATTCTCGTTGTAGCGCTTGTGCTACTGCTTTTCCCGTTTTCATTTCGGATTGAATTTGAAGCCGGGGAGCGCGGTGCGCGGGCGTTTTTCTTTTTCTTCAAGAAGAAAATTTATGAGTACGAGAAA
>CAMZGI010000173.1 GCA_947306305.1 uncultured Fibrobacter sp. | reverse complement strand
ACTCGGACGAGCCGGTGTCAAGCAGTGCCGTGAAAAAATCCAGCAGCAGCAAGGGTGGTTCTGCAAAATCGAGCAATAGCAAGGCGAAGTCTAGCTCTTCAACAAAAAAATCCTCCTCCAGTACAAAGTCTTCTTCGTCCGCGAAATCGTCATCAAGTGCGAGTGGCTCCAAGGCCATATACGACGAGAAGAATAATACCATGAAGGACCCTCGCGACAACAAGACCTACAAAACCGTGAAAATCGGCGACCAGGTCTGGATGGCGGAAAACTTGAATTATAATTCGTGCTTTAGCTATTGCTATGGTGAAGATCCTTCATACATGCAAAATAGTAACCCTGGCTTATGCAATAAGTACGGTCGTCTTTACAAGTGGGAAGCTGCAACGGAGGCTTGCCCTGGCGGTTGGCACTTGCCCTCTAAGGACGAATTTGAAACCTTGATCCAAACAGTCGGCGGTAGCGATAATGCGGGGATAAAGCTCAAGTCTGTTGACGGCTGGAAATTTGAGAAAAAAGAAACGGTCGGAACGGATGAGTATGGTTTTTCTGCCCTCCCTGGAGGCTACAGAATGGAATATGATTTTAGTGGTTATGTCTCTCAGAATGTTAAATCGTACGATTTTATTGGTGACAAGACTGCGGCGTATTTCTGGAGTTCTACGGAAGATATTGAATCATCGACTAGGCTTGATGGCAATAGGATTCTGGTTGATCACGCGTTCTGCATGTCTTTGGATAATCGTTACGCATCGGCTGATATTGGGGGCGAGCCGATGGATAATGCATTGTCCGTCCGCTGCGTTTTGGATTCCAAAACTTCGTCTGATACAAAGTCTAGCAGCAGCAAAAAGGCGGAATCGTCGTCAAGTGCGAAATCTTCTTCATCTGCGAAGTCCTCTTCATCTGCGAAATCGGGGAGCTCTGTGGCTGTGCCAAAAGGCTGCAAAACTTCAACCGAAGATAATTGCGAGTATGGCGAGCTGGTGGATGACCGCGACGGACAAACTTACAAGACTGTGAAAATCGGTGACCAGTGGTGGATGGCCCAGAATCTGAATTACAGAAGAGAGGCAAAATACAAAAACGATTATTGCTATTGTTACAATAATTCAAAAGATAATTGCGATAAGTTTGGGCGCTTATATGTATGGGATGCAGCTGCGGACGCTTGTCCCAAGGGATGGCATCTGCCTTCCACAGCGGAATGGAAAACCTTGATTGACTCAGTGGGGGGCGAAAAAGTCGCTGGCATAACACTCAAGACGAGTGACTGGATCTCCAGTGGCGAGGCGACGGATGCTTTCGGTTTTTCCGTGCTTCCTGCAGGTTTCAGGGACTGGGTCTCAAACTATTATTGGGAGGTGGGTTATCAAGCGTTCTTTTGGACCTCTGATGAATATGAAAACAGTAGTGGATGCGTGTATTTTCAGGGTCAGTATGATAACGCGGATATCCGCTCCAGAGACGCAGACTACGGTTATTCTGTCCGTTGCGTGATGGATGTCGAGCCAAAGCCTTCGGTTACAGAGCCTACGGCGAAAGCCTGCAAAACTGAAACTAAAGATGAATGCGAATATGGCACGCTAACGGACTCCCGCGACAAACAAACTTACAAGACCGTGAAAATTGATAAGCAATGGTGGATGGCTGAAAATCTGAACTTTGATGCGGAAGGCAGTCATTGCTTTAATAACGATCCTAGCAAGTGTGCAAAACATGGCCGCTTCTACTTTTGGTCTGCTGCTATGGATAGTGTAGGCGAGTGGAGCTCGAATGGCAAGGATTGCGGCATGGGCAATATATGTACGCCGACTTACCCTGTACGTGGGGTATGCCCCGAAGGGTGGCATTTGCCGACCAGTGAAGAATATGAAATTTTATTTGCGGCAGTCGGAGGCGAGTTGATGGGTGGCAAGGTGCTGAAATCAACAAGTGGCTGGTATGATAATGATGATGATGCAAAACCGGGAACGGATGACTACGCGTTCTCGGTTTTGCCCACCGAATCTAGATATGACACGGAAGATGATTTGTGGACATACATTTGGACATCTACAGGGCTTTATGAATCTGCTGCGACGACCATAATATTCGTATATGATAGAGATGATGTGTTAATGACCGACATGGTCAAGGACTTTGCGTATCCAGTCCGTTGCGTAAAAAATTAGCGAGCCGAGTGTCCGCGGACTCCGGTCCGCCATCTGTCTAATCTTATCTTTTTTTCGCAACGTTCAGCACGGACAGCAGAATCACGCAAAGCATCGGCATTATGTATCCGATGAACGACGACACGCCCGGTTTTGAGACCAAAAGATTGTAGAGCCCATGCACGGTCACGGAGATAGACAGTATTCCCGCAATGCCGGCGAAATTGAACGCTTTGTATGATTTTAACAGCAGAAAGCCCTTGGCTAGTGCCACCAATGTAACAATGTGCATTACGCCGACCGCCGAACCGCGAATCAACATATAGGTCAATTGCTGTGTGTTCGACGAAAGGAGAACGCAGCAATTTTCAAAAGTTGCAAAACCAGCGCCAATACCTACGGCGAGCAGCTCAATCCCTTTGCCCGACGGTTCAAATACGTAAATGCAGAGCAAAATCAGCAAAAGCTTCATGCTCTCTTCTACCATCGGAGATAAGAAAATGGAAACGTCTTCGGAATTGAGGCCAGATGCTATCTGGATAAAGCCCGCAATATAGGCAGAAAAAATGCAAACGACCATTCCCGCCAGCAACGCCAAAATCAGCCGTTGTGCACTTCCCTTTGTGAAAAAGAAGGATATTACAAATGGGGCTGCAATACAAATCAAGACATTTTCGGCATTAACCATAGGCTGCCACTTCCTTTTTTACCAAAGAATACATAATAAGCAGCGCAGCTGTGTTTGTGAAAAAAGCCATATAATAATAGGGAACACCACTTAAGAACATGAATAGTTCCGTCCAAAAAAAGAACGTTGAGGCGAGAAAAAAATCTTTGCGTCGAAAGCTTATGATGCCAAGCCAAGTCGTCAAGGCGAACATCATTACAAAGTTCCATCCTTCAATAAGATCAAATACATTCCCTTTTGCAAAAAATTGAGGAATTTGCATAGCAAAAATAATGATGCTTGCCGTTGTCGCGAGCCACAATTCTTTCCGGCTCATGCTTCCCCTACTTTTTAAGCCGCGAATCAATAGCCATAAAAAGTAAACGTAGGGGATTCCAAAAAGGATGTCCTGAAACCATTCTCCCGACCAGGCGATCCATAACGCTATATTCGCTCCGATATAGAAGACTGCAAACGCAATCTCCTTTGCTATTATACTCTTGTCTTTCAGTATTGATTCCAAACCGGCGCACAGAAGTAGAATCATTGCGCATTCGCTGATTTCGTTGCATGCCATGGGGATTCGTGTTTCTGGTTTCAAACATTCAAAGGCGATCCAATAAAAGTTACTGAGAAGGTAACTGCTTATAGCCAAGGCAAAGAAAAATGGAAAAATGCTTTTTTTTGTGCTTACCGCCAACTTGATTGTTTTTGCAATAACAACAACTAGGATGCAGGACTGAATGATCATTGTTATGACATCCACCCTTGTCACAAACCTTGTCATATATCCCATGGATGCCCCATCTTTTCGTATGCAGCGCGTAGAGATTCTTTTCCTCTAGCCAACAGGTTGTATGTCTGTTTAATGTTCTTTTTTATGATTCTGCTGATTTGTTCTGGCTTCATATTTTCGAAATATTGGAGATACAGCACTTGCCTATAATTTGCGTCAATGGATTTCAACGATTGATACAGCAATAATTCCCTCTCATTTTTTAGAAGTGAGGCGACTGGGTTAAAGCTTGCTTCAGTCTCCACATTGTCCAAAAAATCCTTTTCCAACGAGAAAAAACAGAATTTGGACTTTCTTAAATATAGAAGCGACTGTTTCTTGGCAACGGCATACAGCCACGTCTTAAACAGGGCGTTGTCAGTTTCTTTATAGCGGGCGACGCCAGATACTAGAAGCGCGAATGTATCCATCATTAGTTCTTCGGCGACATCTATATTTTTAACAAATCCATATATGAATAAAACTAGACCTTCTTTATATTTATTAAAAAGAACTTCAAGAGCATCTTGATCACCGGAGGTGAGAAAGCGGGTATATAATTGTCCGTCGTTATCGGGCATGAATGAGGCGTACCTCCACGAAAATTTTACATTCGCTATTTTGTCTATAGGCCTTGTGTAACATTTTCGTATAATATACTTACAAAGTTGAAGTATGTATAGTATAGAAAATTTTTTTTACCGACTTTAATGTCCCGCAATTTTTTTTACAATTGAAAGCGTGAGTAAAATTCAAAAATTCTGCAATTAACTATCGTAAAACGTTGGTGTAGAATGTGGAGGCTAATTATGAAATACACGACAGAAGACGCCTTAAAGGAAATAAATAGACGTGCAAGGACGATCCTGAAAAAACGTGAAAGAAGAATAACGAATTTTCTGGCAACGACTGCCGGTGTTGCTTTAATCGCACTTTTTGCTGTGATTGGCAAATTTTCAGTTCCTGAAATTGCAGAAACCCAGTCCGAATATGGGGCGTTTATTTTATCTGCGGAAACAGGCGGTTATGCTTTGACGGCTGTTTTGGGCTTTATCTTGGGCGTGTGTGTGACGCTAGTCGTTAAGCGGTTGAAAAACAGATAAATTTTTTTGAAAAAATAGTGAGTAAAAAATAAAATCTCCGTTATTAATAGGTAGCAATGTAAAAAACGCTAACCTTTTATATAGGAGAAAAAAATGAAGAAACTAGTGTTTTTCGCACTCGTTTTGGCGGCCTTCGCTTTGGCTGATAAAACGCACATTATCAAAGTCACCAAGGCGGATGGCTCCACCGAGCGTTTTTGGGTGGAAACTGTGACGAAAATAACGTTCGTTGCCGATAAGAACGATTCGTCCAAGGGAGTGTCGATACCTCTGGCGGCAAAGATGCCTAGTGCATCGGTGTCGTGGAATCGCCAAACATCAAGTTTGTCTGTGATTGTTCCGGAAGGACGTTCGTCCGTCCGGATTTTTGATGCCTTGGGCAATTGCGTTTACCGTAATGCAAGTCTAGTGAAGGGGGCGAACGAGGTTCGTCCCGGTCTTAAGTCCGGTTTCTATGTGGTGCGTGTCCAAGCGGGTGCCACCCTTAGCACTCTCAAGATTAACGTGAAGGAGTAGGAGAGAATATGAAAACGATTCAAAAGATTTCTGCCCTTCTTGCCGCTTCGGCTACGCTTAGCATGGCTGGTGTCATCAATGTTTATACAGATGATGCGAAGAAACCTACGGCAAGTTTGAACCTCACGACAATTGACAGCTTGACGTTCTCTGGAAAGGCCGAAAAGAAAGAGATGAGCTTTTCGGGAAAGGCAAAACAGAAGGCTATCAAGCTTTCGGATATGGATCGCGTGGAATTCACGCTCAAGGACAAAAGCAAGGAAACGATGACCGTGACTGTCGGTGAAGGCGTCTTGGCTGGCAGCCACACATTCAAGCTTTCCGAAATCAAGAACATCGAAATT
>CAMZGI010000172.1 GCA_947306305.1 uncultured Fibrobacter sp. | reverse complement strand
TGTAAGCCTTCACCACGCCCACAACCTGATCCAAAACCGTGGGGCCGATGCCAGCACCGCAGCTTGCGTAGCCAGCCACCGTGTTGCTCGAAGTCACGAACGGATAAGTTCCCTGGTCCACGTCGAGGATAGTGCCCTGAGCGCCTTCGAACACGAGACGCTTGCCTTCCTTGACCGCCTTGTAGAGCATTTCGCTCACGTCGGCGACGAACGGCTTGATCTTCTGACCGAGTTCGAGATAATCCTTGATGACGATTTCCGGGTCAATTTCAGGAACGTCGTACATCACCTTGAATTCTTCGTTGTGAACCTTGGCCATCGCTTCGACACGCGGACGGAGTTCGCGTTCGTCCATGAGGTCGCCCACGCGCACGCCAATACGGTTCACCTTGTCGCTATAGCACGGACCGATGCCGCGACCAGTCGTACCAATAGCAGCCTTGCCCGCCTTCTTTTCTTTTGCGCGGTCGAGCGTGGAGTGGTACGGGAGCACAACATGGGCATTGTTAGCGATGAACAGACGACCTTCCGGGTTGATGCCCTTCGTGTGGAGGTCTGCAATTTCATTCAATGTCTGGATCGGGTCGAGCACAACGCCGTTACCGATGACGCAAATCTTGTCCGGGTGCATAATGCCCGAGGGAATCAAGTGGAAGACGAACTTCTTGTCGCCAACTTCCACGGTATGGCCAGCGTTAGCGCCGCCCTGAAATCGCACGATGATATCTGCATCGAGCGTTAAGAAATCTACAACCTTGGCTTTTCCTTCGTCGCCCCACTGGGAGCCGATAACTACACGATTTGCCATAAATCCTTCGTTTTATTTCTTTAACAACCGAAATGGTTTCCCCAAGGTACTTCCTTGGAGCCCTTTTTCGCCATAAAGATATAAAAGTGTTTGGTGGTTAGGGGTTAGGGGTTAGAAAAATAAGGGAAATATGCGGAGATTAGTTACTAGTTAGTAGTTACTAGGTACTAGGTACTAGTTACTAGGTAATAGAGCTTAGAGGTTAGAGGGGGGGGCTCGCTATCATTCTCGCCATCCTGACGCTGAAAGCGGAAGGATCCAGTGCGGTTAGACGAGAAAATGCGGCGAAGCCGATGGCTAGACGAAAGAACGCCGCTACGCGGCTACAGACGACAAATGCATAAGGCGAGAGATGCAGGATTGCTTGCAAGCCTATATCCGAGCCGAGCATTTGGCACTTGAGCAAAGACGAGAGAGGAGAGACGGCTTTGCCTTTTTTTATCTTTTGAGGCATGCCCGATAAAATCAAATCGCTTATCAAACGGCTTTCTCCGCTACTGGAAGAAGATTCGGAAGTATTCCGCGAACTCACGACGTTCTTTGGCAAGGACGCCAAAATCGAAATGCACCACGACGACCTTTCGAAATTTCTTCAAGAAAACCGAACATTCCAAGTGGTTCGCGTGAGCGGAAACAGCTACAAGGACTGCGTTTACAATCTCGTTGACAACTACCCCGAAATGCTGGAAGCCGAAGGCATGCTGCGATATTACAACGCCCCCGCAGGGTATATCAAATGGGAAGAAATCGAGGCGGCAGAAATCGCCATGGGAAACGAGCTCACCATGAGCGCCTACGGATGGGCCCCCGACGCATGGACTGTATTTCAGACAAACGAAAGTAGTCACGGCTTAGTCGCCATCGCTGCGCTGGAATCGTTGATTTAGAAGAGAAATGCGGCGGAGCCTAATGCTGTATAAACTTGAACAGGGTGATTCCGGGGATTTTGCGTTTTTCTAGGTATTCGTCGAGGTTGACTTCGACGACTTGCTTCTTTTGCGAGGAGGCATGGCGCAGCAGCGGCTTGCGGCCAGGAAGAAACACCACAAAGCCCGTGTGCGTCAGGTCGATGTTGTCCGTAGCGCCGACGATTCCAATTCCAAGGACTTTCATGTTCCCTTTATAAACTTTCCTAGCCATGGCAATAGCCTTGTCCAAGGGCATATAGCGGATAGTGAGCGGGGTGTTCTCTTCTTTGTATTTTACGTTGTACCCCTTAAAGAACTCTTTCTTGGGCATCGTTCGCGTTATCGAAACTTCGCCGTCCATCGGGACAACCTTTGCATATTTCCCTTCGCCAATCCAATCGTTGAACAGGTAATGCTTGCGGGTCAAAAAGCTCACATTGCCGCCTTTGTAGCGGAGGCGTTGCAGCTGCTTGAACAAAGCTTTTTCGCTCTTAGCCATCGCGAGCGCCACCACATGTTCCAAATACGTGACGCAATCCACAGAGTCTAAATAAACTAACGGCTTATTTTCAACATCATCTATGTGGCCTTCGCCCATCGGACCCAATTTGTACGGAGTCCCTATCAACTTTTTCGAGAAGTAGTCCAAGCGTCTGTTAAGCCCTATAACGCCTTGAGCTTCCAGCCACAAATCCTTCATCTGCATCAGCGAATGGTAATTATTGTTGGCGTAGTTGACAAGGCGAATCCAAAGCGTGTCGAGCACGTCTTTCCCGTGCAATTCTGCGTTTTCGCAATTTCCGTTCAGGTACATGGCAGCCACAAGCGTGTCGCCATCAATCGTGTAGATGTAGCCAGCCAAGCCGTGAACGCCAGCGATATAGCCAGTCTTAAAACGCGTAAGCCACGTTGCGTCCAAATTCACCATGCGCTTAGAGCCCGAACCCAAGCCAGGTCCAGCGAAGCTGTTGATGTAGTATTCGCCCTTCGGGTGGCGAGCCATTTTCGCGAGCAGCTTCGATACCGTCGAGGGTTTTACCTTGTTTTCGGGAGAAAGTCCGCTGCCGTCGAACACTTCGTAATCCGACGGGTTGATTCCCATGTCCGAGAGGAACCAGCGTTCCGCCTTGCGCCCCCCTTCTACGCTGCCTTCGCCCGAAACCTGTGCACCGACATTGCGCAACAGAGTTTCTGCATGGAAGTTCTGGCTGCGCTGATTGATTTCGTCCAAAATGCTGAGAAGCGGAGCTGCCGAAACAGTGAATTTTTTCAATTCGGATTTCGCCTTGACCGACTTGTTCTCTTTAAACACCACGCCGCGATTCTTGAGGGCGTACATGAACGCCGCCCGGAAATACCCCACCGGGTTTCGAATCGGGAGCACCATGCTCGCCGAATCGACATCTTCGCCAATCGTTCCGCCAAGCGTAATTATGGACTTTTCGGGATCAATTCCATAAACCCATTTTTTCCTTTTTCCGCGAACGGTCTTTAAGTTGTTTACAACCTTGACGTAGCCCACATCCGGCAAAAGGTTATACACCGCCGTATCGCCACGATAGTACCCCGGCCAAAAGCGAATCGTCACGCAATTGTCGTTAAAGCCGAGCGGTCCAATTTCGGCGCCATACCAAGAATCGTAAAAATTAGAACGCCAAAATTCAGGTTTCCACGGTCCTGTGTAATAGCTCGTATCCAAGTCAATGTTACCGACGATGGTATCAACGCCCAACGCGCGGATGGAATCCACCATTGCATACAAAATGTAAAACGGATCGTCGTAATATCTCGCCGAAATATTCGGGTCGCCCTCTCCACGAATTTTCACCGTGCCCGTAAGCGTTCGCCTTTTAACATCGCCACGCACCGTCACTTCGGTTTTCGGTTCGTAATTTAGCGGCAAAAAATGGAGAGCGGTCGCCGTAGTCAAAGTCTTGAGCGTGCTTGCAGGGGTAAAAAAATCATTGCCGTTCACGCTTCCAAGTTCTTGCCCAGTCTTTACAGAACGGAGCGACATGCCAAAGCGCACGCCCGGCAAAAGCGAGTCCACAAAGCTCTTATAAGGTGCCACATTCACACTTGCAAAAAGAGGGGCTATAATAAACGGCAACAGCCTAAACGTTAATTTTAAAAGCTTTTCCATGAGCACGATTTACTTTTTCTTTCTTCTTCTAAAGCAGACGACGACTATCACACAAGCCACTAAAATACCAGCAACGATAACGCCCAAGAACTTATACGAAACAATTTTGTACGTAAATTCCTCAACTGTCGGGAGTTCGTCGCGGCCAATAAATTCGGTAGAGTTTTTTGGATAAATTTCTTTATAGTCTGTCAAGAAGAACTGCTGTATCCAGTGCAAAGTTTCGGCTTCGTTCAATTTTTCCGTATGACCGAGCACACGGTTGATATCCGAGTTTGCATCATAGACAAGCTTTGCAAGCATCGCGCTACGCAGCTTTTTGTTCCCTGTTTTTGCAAACAAAGAACCCATGCCGTTCGACATTTTTATAAGTATTTTTTCGACTTCGCCCCATTCGGGGATGTTCGGGAAGCACCTGTAATTTTCAAGGCTCGCGACAAGTTTAGAATAACGCGCATCGCGGTTCCAAATGTGGAGAATGCTCCTGTCCGCAGGCAAGAATCCGACCTGACGCGAGAATGCGTCGATGTTGTCAGCACGGAGCAAATAGACCAAGAAGCGTTCTGCAAGAGCGTACTTGGACGTGTCTTGCTTGTTGCCCAAAGCCAAGTGGCTGCCGCCCATAAACGAGAACGTCCCGTTCGGGCCCGAAAGCAAATTCAAAATCTTGATGCCGTCTTTTGCAATCGCGGAACTAGCAAGCCCGCCAGAAGTTTCAGGATACTCCAAAAGCTTGATCAGTTCTGACGTTCCGTAGTGGAACACGCGTTCCGAGCGCACAAACCCGTTTGCATTTTCTGCGGAATTCTCGGACAAGCTAAAGGGAGCGAGCACGCCGTCGCCTAAAATTTTCGCATAAAGCGCAAGCCCGACAAGCGAGTTCGAATCGAGCAACGCGCTGCGGTAGCCCTTGCCCGACGGAACGACAAAGTCGCCTCCGTGGCTCCATACAAACGGAGCCATGCACTGCTGCCCTGCCCAGTCGTCCCTCCCCGGCAGGGAGAACGGAGTCACCCGGACACCTTCCGCGTTTTTCAAATCGGCATGCGCAATCGTCTTGAGCACGCCCAAGAACTGCGAATAAGATTCAATGTCCGACTCGTCAAAGCCGAGCTCTTGCCACATGCGTTCGTTTACAAAGAATCCGCGAACATCGATGAACCAAGGAACAGCGTAAGTTTCGGGGCGGCCCGCGATATGCGCGCTGCGAAGCCCCTCGCCCAAGAATCGTGCCGAATCAATTTCGGACATCAAAAAGTCAATCGGGCGTACATGCCCAACCGCCGCAAAATGCGGAACCCACGTCGAGCCCAGCTGAAGCACGTCGGGAGCCACCGAGTTCGAATCCGCGAACGTCGTCGAAATCCTGTTGAACGCCTCGTTCCATGTAAGCGAAGTCAGCTTCACGGTAACGCCCGTCTCGCGATAGAACTTTTTGACCAACCTCTGCATTGCAATCTTCGAGCCTAGACCGTTGTCCATCACCCAGATAGAAAGCGAATCCGCCGCCATAGATTCCATAGCGGCAAAGCCCAAAACAAAGCTCGTAAGCCCTGCTATTTTTTTGAAGATTCCAATCATTGAGCTAGTCTTCCAAAGTCTTCGAAGAAATGGGGATAAGTCTTATTAACGCACGCGGGATCCAAAATCTTGATAGGCACGCCACCGAGCGATACAAGGCTAAAGCACATCGCCATGCGG
>CAMZGI010000171.1 GCA_947306305.1 uncultured Fibrobacter sp. | reverse complement strand
GTGCTCATGAGGCCACCGCGAATAAACTTGATGCTGAAATCTTCGCCATCTTCCTTTTCTTTGATAATCTTACAGATAAGCTTTTCCATCGGCTTGATGAACCAGATAAGGAGCATCACGTTACAAAGGTTGAATGCCGTATGGAACCCGGAAAGGGCGTATGTCACACGGACACTCGCATGGGCAATTTCTTCTTCTGTTTGCGGAACAAAGTTCGGGTCGAAACCCACCACATGGCAAACCATGTTCACAAAGGGGTGGAATATGATAAGCACCCACACCACGCCGAACACGTTGAAGAGCATGTGCGCCAATGCCGCACGACGCGCCTGCGTACTCGCCGAGAGCGCGGCCAAATTCGACGTGACCGTAGTACCGATGTTTTCGCCCATCACAAGCGCGATACCCTGATAAATCGGGAGTACGCCGCTAGAGCAGAGAATCAAGGTAATCGCCATGATGGCCGCAGAAGACTGCACGCACATCGTAAGTATTCCTCCCAGCAAGAGGAACAAGAGCGTACTGAAGATACCCCAGCCACCCGTCGATGAGAAAAAGTCGATTATCGCCTGGTTATGCGAAAGGTCCATCGCCACAGCATTCTCGCGTAGCGTCGTAAGTCCAAGGAACATGAACGCAAATCCGAACACGAATTCGCCGAAGCTTTTCACGCTACTTTTATGCACGTAGGAGAGTGCAATTCCAAGTCCAAAAAAAGGCCACACGAAACTGCTCATGTTAAACTGGAAACCGAATATCGACATAATCCACGCCGTCGCGGTGGTACCGATGTTCGCACCCATAATCACCGGGATGGCCTGCTTGAGCGTGAGTAGCCCCGCATTCACGAAGCTAACCGTCATCACGGTTGTCGCCGTCGAGGACTGCACGGCAGCGGTAACGAACGTACCCGTCAAAAGCCCGCCCACACGGTGTTTGGTCATGGTGCCAAGGACTGCGCGGAGGTGTCCGCCGGTGAGTTTCTGCAAGCCTTCACTCATCGTCTTCATGCCGAACATGAGGAGCGCAAGGCAACCGATCATTTTTAAAACTGCAAGAATCATAGAACCTTATTCGTATTTAAAAAGGGTGAAAAATCAATCCTGATTTCGGTGCCGAAACCGACGGTCGAATTCAGGTGAACTGACGCATGGAGGACTTCTGCGATGTGTTTCACGATTGCAAGCCCGAGTCCCGTTCCTCCGGTTTCCTTGGAGCGGCTCTTATCGACACGATAGAACCGTTCAAAGACGCGGGACTGGCATTCCTCCGGAATTCCAATTCCGGTATCCTTCACGACAACGGCATTCGGCTTCACGAGCACGACCACCTTGCCGCCCTGTTCCGTATAGCGGACAGCGTTATCCACTAAGTTGAAAATCATCTCGTAGAGCAGTTTCGAGTTTCCAAGGATTTCTGCGGAAGTGTCGCCGTCCAGCGAAAGCTGGATGGACTTTTTGTTTGCGTTCAGGCAGAGATCCTCGATGCAACTATGCGCTACGTTCCAAAGGTTGACTTTTTCGCTTAAATCAAACGGCTCGCCTTCCGGGTTGTCCAGCCTCGAAAGCGTAATGATATCATTTGCAATGGATTGCAAGCGGAGCGCTTCCTTGTGGATTTTCCCCGCAAAGACCTTGACATCTTCGGGCTTCGCCAAGCCACTTTCAATAAGTTCCGCATAGCCTGAAATGGACGTCAGCGGTGTTTTCAGTTCGTGCGAGGCATTGGCCGTAAATTCATTTTTCAGATGCGAAATTTTCTGTTTCTCGTTCGAGAGCTGTTCAATCGTCAATTGCAGTTCGAGGTCCTGCTTGCGGATGGTGTTGACGAGAGGCGCGATTTCCTTATAGACGTTCTCTATGCTCATCCATTCGGGCGTTCCCAACTGATCCACCAACTTTTGGAGCGGGCTGATGAAGGCTCGACTTAGTCCAATCGCAATCAGAATCGACGCAGTGACAATAGCCGCCAGCAAGATGATAAGATACGGGATGGTCTTAGAAAAGACCTGCTGCAGATTCGCCTGGCGCATTCCAAGGCGCAACACCTTACCATCCCCCAGCCGTTTGGCAAAGTAGAACACCTTCGCTTGCAAGGTTGAAGAATAACGGAGGTCTTCGCCGACGCCTTTCTCAAAAGCGTCTATGACCTCTTCGCGGTCGTTGTGGTTTTCCATCTTGACCGCTTCGGCGTCGCTGTCGTAGAGAATTCCACCTTTCGGGTCAATGAGCGTAATGCGGAGGTCCTTGCTTGCATACCGGGATAATTTCTGGGGTTCGTCTCCAAGAGCTTCGTTAGTATAGGCCACTTCAATCAGCCGTAAGTTCTCTCGCAGCTGACTCTTGAGCTGGTCAGTCATTTCACCTTCGAAAACACGCACCGTAAAAAATACAGCAAACAAAGCGGCAATCACGCCCATGTAAATCAAGCTGTATCGTAAACGGTCTTTCATTGAGCCTTGTACCCGACATTGCGAACCGTTTGGATGATGGAACCCTGCTCACCCAATTTCTGCCGGAGCGTTTTGACATGCATATCGACAGTCCGCGTATCCATTTTAAAATCAATGCCCCATATTTTTTCCAGAATCTGTTGCCTAGAATAGACAAGCCCCGGATGCGACAAGAAAAGTTTCAGAAGTTCGTATTCCTTGTAGGTCAGCTCCACATTGTCGCCACCAACGGTAACGGTGTGCTTCGCTTCATCGAGAAATACTCCCCCGAGAGATAACGTTTTCAGCTCTTCGGCATCGGTATTCAATCGGCCCGAACGACGGAGCAACGCCTTGACGCGAGAGATAAATTCCAAAATGCCGAAAGGTTTCGCAATATAGTCATCCGCTCCCGAGTCGAGCCCTTTGACTTTATCTAACTCGGAACCTTTGGCCGTAAGCATGATGACGGCAACGTTTTTGGTAATTTCCTGTGCGCGAAGACGCCTTAAAATGCTAAGGCCATCTTCGCCCGGCAACATGATATCGAGAATGAACAAATCCGGCACGCAAGACTTAACCGCTTCATCCAGGCTTTTCCCGCAATCGAAAGCGTTGACTTCGAAACCGCTGCTCTTGAGCGCATAGGTTTCCATTTCGCGGATTTCGGAATTGTCTTCTACGATGTAAATCATGTTTAAAATTTACGAATTTACGCAACATTAAAATAAAAAGACCCTCTAATTATTTCAATGCCTAAAACAAAGGCTTCGCAAAGGTTTTATTTACACTTTACACAGATTTTACAAAAACATAAGACAAAGCCCCAGCTCAATGACCGGGGCATCTAACGCAAAGCCTCAAAAGACTTGCACTTTTTCAGCATTTTACACCAGAAATCTCCTGTTCGCATGGGCTTCGACCACATTCACCACGTAGTCGCCCAGTTTTTCGCAGTCGTTCACCACGTCCATGTAATGCACGCCCATCTGGTAGCTGTACTTCTGGTTTTCGATATCCACGATGTTCTTCTCTTTCAGGAGCTTGCGATAGTCGTTGATTTCGTTCTCCAGGTTCAGCGTGCGGTTCGCATCCACCTGCTGCGAATCGTCAAGCACAGCAATCATGTGCACTAGAGCCTTTTCGCACAGCCCCATAATATGCTTGATATGCGCATACTGGTCCTCCGTAAAGTCTTCCTTGCTGCGGAACTTGCGGTTGATGGCGCGGGCCATGTTATAGCATGAATCGCCAATGCTCTCAATCTCGGAAATTTCGCGGAGCATCGCCTGGATAGTCGTCTTGCTTTCGGGGCTCAAACGGCCTTCGCTTACTTTATTCAAGTAATTTGCAATTTCGATTTCCATGTTGTCGCTAATGCCTTCGTACTTCTCAATGCGGGCAAACAGTTTCACAAAGTCGTTCTCTTCCTTCATTTCAAGCAAATTAGGCACGAAGTTGAACATCTTGTGAGTGCGAGTCGCGAACAGGCTTATTTCCTTGCGCGCTTCGAGAAGCGAAAGTTCAGGAGTCCCCATGAGGCCCGAGCTGATGAAATGCAAACGGGAATCTTCTTCTTCTTCGGAGTTCTTGGGCTTAATCACGCGGCACACGAACTTTTCGATGTACTTGATGAACCAAATCTGGATAAACGTATTCGACACGTTGAAAGCCGAGTGGAACGTCGCAAGCACCACGGAAATTTTCGCGAGGTTACCAGCATAGCCTTCGTCGCCCGGGCGAATGCCGAGGTCAAAACCGACCACGTGGCAAACAGCAGCGAGGAACCACTTGAGCACAATCACCACCCAGATAACGCCTATTACGTTAATCGTAAAGTGAGCAAGCGCCGCACGGCGGGCCTGCGTATTGGCGGAGAGCGCCACGATGTTCGCCGTAATCGTCGTACCGATGTTTTCGCCAAGCACGAGCATGATGCCCTGGTCGATGTGCAAAACGCCGGTGGAGCAGAGAATCATCGTGATAGCCATGATGGCTGCAGAAGACTGCACACACAACGTAAGCACTGTACCCATCACGAGGAAGAACAGCGAATTGAAGAAATTCGGGTCGTTGAAGCGAGCGAAGAAGGCGCTAATCGAAGCGTTTGCCGCCGGGTCCTGCACCACGCTAAAGCCCGTCTCCTTGAGCGTCGTAAGCCCAAGGAAAAGGAAACCGACACCGAACAGGAACTCGCCCAAGACTCGCTTCTTGTTCATATAAACAAGTATGATACCGATGAAGAACGCCGGATAGACGAAGTTCGCGATGTTGAACGAGAACCCGAGGCTCATAATCCACGCGGTGACCGTCGTACCGATGTGTGCGCCAAGGATAATCGAAATCGCCTGCATGAGCGTCAAAAGCCCCGCATTAACAAAAGAGACCGTCATCAACGTGGTGGCGGTCGAACTCTGTACAGAGGCTGTAACAAACATGCCGGTAAGCATACCTGTAAAACGATTTGTAGTCATGGTGCCGAGCACATGCCGAAGCTGCGGCCCTGCCATCTTTTGCAGCGCCTCACTCATCGACTTCATGCCGAACATGAGCAGCGCCAAACATCCCAACATTTTTAGAGCCATCCAGGCCATATAGCGTTTTCCTCTTTTACGCCACTACCGAATCATCGTCGCTGCCTTTCAGCTAGTCCGGGCTCATGGCAGTGAATTATTTTGTAAAGCTGGCGTAAAATATAGAAAAAGCGAAGTAAAATCTAAGCAAAAACAAAAAGAAATCCCCGTTCATGTTGAACCGGGAACAACAAGTTAGTGGTTGGGGATAGACGAAAGACGAGAGACGAAAGACGAAAGACGAGAGACGAGAGATATTTTTGAATATTGTAGGATGTAGGATGAAAGCGTCATCCTGACTCTAGACCCTGTAAGGGGATAGAGGAAGGATCCAGTGAATTTTAGTGGTTGGTGATTAGTGGTTAGTAAACAGTAGGCAGTAGGAAGGGAATGCTGGGTATGGGGTATGGGGTTTAGTTGGTAGAGCTTAGAGACGTCATCCTGAGCAACGCGAAGGATCCAGTGAAATTTAACTGGATTTCTCACATCGTTCCACTCGTCCAGAATGACATTTGAAGCAATTAAATAGAGCGCACCATGGCGATGGCCTGGCTTGCGATACCCTC
>CAMZGI010000170.1 GCA_947306305.1 uncultured Fibrobacter sp. | reverse complement strand
ATGCTTGCATGTTTCTATATCCGAAGCGAACCAGTCTTGCGCTAGCGCAATGACGAAGGAGCCGAGTGATGCAGGAACATGCATGTTTCTATATCCGAGGCGAACTATCATGCACGAAGTGCCATGACGTCGCCTTCTAAGCTCTAAGTTCTAGTAACTATTAACTATTAACTGCGGCGTCGCCGCACTGCTCATCGCTCTTACGCATCGCATTCGTCTTCGTCGCATTGCGCGACCATGGCAGCTCGCTTGATTCTCTTGGTGAACACGAGTTCGGCGGCGAACATCTTTTTGAGCTTCGCAAGCCCCTCGTCCTTTTCCAAGTCAAGTTCGTATGGGCTCATCTTGGCTGCTCGCTGTTCGGCAAGTTCCGATTCGGTAAAGGCTCGCGTGCGGATGGAGAGCGCAATCTTCGTCTGGAGGCGGTCTTCTAAGATGCGTGTGACGCGTTCGACGTATTCCGGGTGTTCCGTCATCTGGCGGTAGCCCCAGTTATCCGAGTTCTCGGTGGTGCCCGCGTAGGTGAGCGCAATTGGGAACGGGGTCATTTCGGGGTCGCCCGTTTCGAGAGTCGTGCCCGCGATCGCGGCTGAAAACACGTAGTCGCCATCGTTTGCGATGCTAGTGAGAATGGATGGCCATGCCGCAGAAATCTCGTAACGCGAGAACGGCTGGATTCCGCTCTGCTCGTAGCCTGCAAACGGATCTTCGTAAGACGCTTGGACTTCTTCCTGAGCGTCTATCATCGTTGCGACTTCAGTTACTTTTTTTTTTATCGCGTCGTTTTCGGCGCTTTTAGGATCGTTGATGGCTGCAAGAGCTTTTCGCAAATCGACCAGTCGGTCGAGCCACGCCATTCGGGCGAATGTCGTTTCGACTAGGAGACGTGGATTGGTGCTGTAGCGGAGCGTGCCTTGCAAATCAATGAGCATCTTGCTGATGCGGAGAATATCGCCGTTCGTGAGGCTTTGCACGCAGCTCTTGTACTTGGTGTAAAGCTCTTCGGTGATGTTGAGAGCGTCAGGCGTGAATGCATCGAGGCGGGCGTAGAGCAAGTTGCGGAGGAACTTGCCAAAGCCGTCGAGCAGCGGGATAAACTCAATGCCAATCTTGACTGCATCATCCACCATGCGGAAGCAACCCTTGATATCGTGGTTTTCGATGGATTGGATGAGCGAGAAGAAAAGTTCGACAGGCGGGATTCCGAGGACGGAGCGGACAGATTCCGCGGTCATCTCGTTCCCGGTAAAGGCATACGCTTGGTCGAAGTAGGTGAGACCGTCACGCATGGAACCGTCGGCCTTTTCGGCAAAAATGTCGAGAGCTTCGTCGGTGGCCTTGATGCCTTCTTGTTCGCAAATGTAGCGGAGGCGGCTGCGAATTTGGTCAACGGTCAGGCGCTTGAAGTCAAAGCGCTGCACACGGCTGAGAATCGTCTGCGGAACCTTGTTGACTTCGGTTGTGGCGAAAATGAAAATCACATGGGACGGCGGTTCTTCGAGCGTCTTGAGGAGCGCGTTGAAGGCGCCGGTCGAAAGCATGTGGACTTCGTCGATGATGAAAATTTTGTACTTGCCGATGACAGGCGGGTACTGCACACGTTCAATCACATCGCGAATGTTATCGACGCTCGTGTTGGACGCAGCATCGATTTCGTAAATGTCCATCGGGTTTCCGCCAGAAATATCCTTGCAGCTATCGCACTCGCCGCACGGATGCAGCGGGTCTGGGCCCTTGCAGTTGAGCGTACGGGCGAGGATTCGGGCGCTGGTAGTCTTGCCCACACCTCGGGTGCCGGTAAAAAGGAATGCATGATGGAGACGACCGCCTTGGATGGCGTTCTCGAGAGTCTTTGCGATATGTTCCTGACCGACCATATCGCTGAATGATTGCGGGCGCCACTTGCGCGCCATTGCGATGTATGCCATGGCAGGGAATATAGTAAAGTGGTTGGTGGTTAGTGGTTAGTGGTTAGGATTTTTTGGGGTGCAAGTAGGCGGTAGACAGTAGGAAGTTGACAGTAGGAAGTTGACAGTAGGAAGTGGTTTGTGATTAGTGGTTGGTGGTTCGGAATTTGAGGTCGCTACGCTTTGAGGTATGAACGTGTCATTAACTAATGACCATTGACCAATAACCAAAGCGTTTTTTTTGCAATCCTGTTTACTAGCCACTGTTTACTAACCACTAATTTCGTATCTTTATAAAAAACACGAGGTAATCATGAATTTTAATATGGCGCTTTTGATTTTGTGCTGGCAGACAGCCTGCCTTTCTCATGAACATGAAAATGGAGTTCTTTTGCCTGGAGCAAAGTCTGCGACGGAAGCGGAAAGCGCAGAACTCGACAAAATCCATGATGAAATAACTCCAGATGCAAGTTGGGACGAATTCAATGATCTTTACGCGAGTTTCAAGTCGGCTAGCGAACGCACCAAGGCTTGCGTTAAAGCCCTTTTGCCCGAAGGTCGCGATGCCAAAGTCCTCGTGGTGAACTGCATGGTTCGCATCGCAAATGCTTCCAGCGAAGACGACAACAAAGAAAACATGTCTCCCGAAGAATACGAATTTATCAGAACCGTCCGTGCTGAACTCGGGCTTGGGTAGTTTTTCTCAAATTAATTAAAAAAAGGAGATTATATGAGAAAATTAAAACGGATCGTTTTGATGGCTGTTGCATGCACTTTGCTTTGGGGCTGTGCAAGTAAGCGTGCCATGATTGATACTTCTTGGACTCAAAAACCGTCTAAGGTGAAGATTGTCTTTACGGAACCGTTTATTGCTAATCCAGCCGACTTGGCGGATGATTTGCCGGATTACGTCAATAACTTCTCGGATTGGTACAAGGGGCAGATTGAAGCAAACCTTGGTGATTATTCTTCGGGAGTTCTTTTCTCTGTAGAAAAGATTTCTCGTGATGCAATCACGTCTGAGGTATCGAATTTGAACGGTGCTAACATTAAGACCCCGAAGGTTAATTCGATGGATGCTTCCGCAGATGTTTATCTCGTCATGGATGACCTTTGGATTGGTAGAACGGAGTCCGAAACCACTTGCACGCCTGGTGGATTTGGTGCTGGTGGTATGGGCATGACTTGCAGCAGCGAAAAGGATTTTTCCGGTAAGGGAAGCTTTGCTTATTTTGATGCAAAGACCGGTGCTAAGCTTGGTTATGGCGAGATTGAATCGAAGGTCAGCTATACGTTTGCCATCACGCAGAGTGACTGGGTTGCTGTCGTAGAGAAAACTGTAGCTTCGATGTTTAAAAACACTCCTATTGCAAAATAAATTTTAGGACATTATTGTATAAACGAAAAGCCCGCGTTTTTAAACGCGGGTCTTTTAAGTTCTGCTCACAGCTCATGGCTCATCGAACCCCGCTACGCGAATCTCGCTACAAAGTGCGACGATCCCTAATGCGATCACTTTAATTCACTCCGTTAAATCCAAGATAAGAACTGAATCCAAGCATATACATTGCTAAAGTCAAATTGACATCTTCGTCTCCGGCCTTGTAATGTTTCGCTTCGTCCTTTAATTCGGAATATACAGTGTCATCAAGATTTTTATTGGCGTGCATTGACGGAGCAACTTTTGCTATAACTTCAGGCAATTTCATACAGACTTTGTAGAACGCGTCTGATTGTCCTGTGACAATGTTGTAGAATTGGTCTATGCTCACTCGGCGAATTCTTTTATGGTGTACTTTTTTCTTGTCAACAGATGTTTCCCAAATAACATTCTGCGATTCGTTAGCAATCGCCTCCACAAGATAGCAAGCACAATCATCGTCATCGCACAACTGCTGTTGCATTTTTTTATATGTTCGTTCGGCACTTGAACTGTTCATGGTATTGTGCTTGTTTTTCATTTCCACATAAATAGTATGCACTAGTTCATTACTTTCGTCATTGGGGGCGAAATACAAACCGTCAGGATTTCTGAAAATGACATCCCAGCCACCATCTTTCCCGTTTGGAGGAACTGTGCATTTGTCTATGTATTTGAATATATGCTGATGAAAATAGCCAATGTAGTTGTTGTTTGTTTTATCTCTTTGGCGAGTGATCTCATTGCTGATTAATTCTTGCCAGGAAATTCCATACAAAGCCTTGTCAAATGCGAATTTTACTGGATCGATGATGTTCTTGTTAAAATCCTTCAAGGTCATCGTCTTTAACGATTCCCTATAATTCTCGATAGTCTTGCGCACATGGTTTTCAAAATCTTTTTCTGAAATAAAGTCTAAATTCCACATAATTAAACCTCTTTCAGAACCTTGGCGATTTGAACACCGATGTCTTTTGCCAAATTGACAGGAACGGCATTGCCAACTTGCTTGTATTGTTCCATCAATTTTCCTGCAAATTTCCAATTCTCCGGAAATGATTGGAAACGAGCGTTTTCACGAACGCTAAAAGGACGCACTTCCAAAGGATGGCATCTATCGGTCTGCTTCATTCCTGGATTCGTGAGCACAGCCAACGATGGTTCTTCAAGACTTATTCTGCGCAGGATGCCGGTTCGTCCGCCTTCCATTTCCCAGCAGGTCTTCATGTACTCTTTTGCGATTTCAGGGTCAATATTCCGCCAATATCCGCCAGGCGGAACTAATGCGAAAACTTTTTCCTTGGCTTCCGAATATCTGGCACAATGATCTTTATCGGGATTGACATCGAGTTTAACATCTTTCAAGACTGGCTTGTATTTATGGGGCTTCGGAAATTCAAATTTCACCTTTGAGGCTAAATCCTTGCGAATTCCGATTGTAATCAAGCGTTCTCTTTTCTGAGGATTGTTGTAATCCCATGCATTTAACACTTGATGAAAAGTCACATACCCTTCGTCTTCAAAAATGTCTAAAATAGTCTGGTATGTTTTTCCTTTGTCATGGGATAAAAGCCCCTTCACGTTTTCAAAGAGGAACATTTTGGGTTGAAGTTTATGCAAAAATGTTGCATAGTGATAGAACATCGTTCCACGAACATCTTCAAGTCCGAGCCTTTTTCCTGCATAACTGAAACTCTGGCAAGGTGCACCGCCAGAAAGCAGATCAAGCTCGTTCTGCTTGATATTGAATTCCTTTGTCAGATCACGTTGGGCAACTTTAGCAACATCCTCACACAGAACATTCCAATTGGGACGATTGATTTTAAGAGTTTCGGCAGCTGATTTATTGAATTCAACTAAACCGATATGATCAAAACCGGCTTTTTCGAGACCTATTGCTAAACCACCGGCTCCGGCAAACAGTTCAATTGATTTGAAGTGTTTTGCCTTGTTTTTTCCCGTTGCCATTTTTGCTCCGTTCCGAGGTGAACGAGTTCACTCTCGTCGGAGCTTTTATCATGACATTTTCATAGAATCAACGACACGCAATACCCAGTGCATACAATACGCACAGGGTACAATACACCCATATACATTACGGGCGTTGCGAGTTTCGTCTTATTCCTTGTATCTGAAAGTGTCTAGGTTTCTAGCCAAGAACAAGAGTTAAACTCTGGATGCGAGTTTAATCCTATTCAGGCATTGAATCACGGATTTTAAGAAAAAAAGGCGTGAAGTTGAATGCATTTACCAGCTAGAGGCTCTAGACATGCCCGATACAAATAAACACAAACAACTCACGCCCCATAAAGGCCGTAAAGC
>CAMZGI010000169.1 GCA_947306305.1 uncultured Fibrobacter sp. | reverse complement strand
GTCCGATACTCATTTGCATACGCAGTTCCTCTACGACATCTTCGTCGATATACTCTCCTAAATATAATACAATTTTATCCACCAAAGTAGCCCTCGCCCTGTTCTCCAAATTCGAGAGCAGCCTGTTAAGCTTATCCACGATTCCCTTCATTCCATCTTCATCGAACGCATGTTTCATCACCAACGTGCCGACCGAAGCCTCGATGTTCGAAGCGGCGAGACACGCCCTGTCGGAGATGTCAGCGAGATTCACTAGCACACATTCAAAAGGAAGGTCCTGAGCGCTCGCCCATTCCTTATGTTTTTCACGAAATTCAGCCAACGGGTCCCAGCAGCTCTGACCGTTATAAATAACGATTGCTTTCGTCTGAAGCCAACGGAAATCAGTCGCGTTCTTGTTCACCATGACTTCGAACGTGTATTCGTAAATCTGCGAGAGCACGTCGCTTTTGCGGTAAGACTTGTGCTCCAGCAAGATGCCCACGAAAAATTCGGAGCCATCCTTGAAACGAGCCTTGAAAGCGAGGTCAGACTGTCCCCATTCCTTGACGTTGCTGAAGCTGCCGGGAATGAGTTCGAGGCTATGCATGTCAACCGTCGAGAGCATGCGGCGAAGTTCCAAGTTCTTGCGCTGAGCGAGCTGCAAGAGCGTCCGCGCGTTTTCAGGAACCGAATAAATATAACGGAAGAACGGGTCATGCTTGCGGCGGGTTGTTCTTTGGGTCGAGACCTTTTTTGCAGCATGCTTTTTCTTCGAGATTTTCATTTTTGTCTTATTCATTTCACGTGTCAAATCGGGGAATGCTCCCGTAAAGCAAGCGGAAGGAACCCCTCCACCTATTATATTAACACGCTTTTTTCACGGAGCTGAACTGGAAAATTTGTGTAAAAAAAATGTTTTATACAACGTCAAACAGCATTAGTTTAAACACGCAAAAAACACAGATGGCGGATCAAGTCCGCCACGTTTTAATAGATTCCCGCCTCCGCGAGAATGACGAGAAAGAGACCTCGTCATTGCACTTCGTGCAATCCCCTTTACATGCCATCCCGGACTCCGTTCCGGGATCAGCTTTTTATAAGAATTTTCTTTTGTTGTTTACTACAATCATTCATCTATAATGATAATTTAAAATTTTTCCTACAGCTCCCCCTTCACACAGCGAACGGAATAGCCATCATACTTTTCGGCATCATTAGGGAAAATCACTTTGCTATAAGAATAGTAAAAGTCCGCATAATATGCGTCATATTCGTCAGTCTCGCTAGAAGTCCAAATACATGCGCTTCGTCCTTCTTGAACAAATTCGCCAGCAAAATTTATTCGACCCGCATAAAGCAATGCAAAACCGCCTTCTTTCGATTCTCTCAACACTTCGCCTGCAATCTCATCGCCACCAGCAGCAACAATCAAATCGTTCCAATCGTAATTTGACGGAACACGCCATCCCGGCGGGCAAGCCCCCTGCACCGGCAACGTAAGATTACATTCATGCCTATATCCGCACTCATCTTCCGACTTGCCAACAGCAGCAGCCCATTTATAGAGTCTTCCATATTTAGCACAATACTCAGCAGAATCGTTATAGCAGTGACTATCCACTGTTTCGTAATTGAGATTTTGAGCAAACCACCACAAGTGTCCAATTTTCACAATCCTGTAAGTCTGCCCGTCACGTTCATCCGTCATGGTTCCTGTCACCGCATCATTCTTTTCTGATGAAGATGATTTCTCATTCTGGACGCTCGAAGAACTTATAGAATTCACGTAACTACTACTTGTCATTCCGGTCATAGAGCCGGAATCTCCATTGCTACTACTTTCAACAACAGAAGAAGACGATTTACCTTTTGTAAGACTCGAAGAGCTGACAGGAACTTTGCAATTACTGCAAGATGCACTGGATTCGATCGTTTCTGTCATCCTGAAGTCGCTAGACGATAGGGTCCAAAATGACGACGATGAGTCTTCGCTCGGAACAAATGGATTACTAGATTCATCATCACCACAAGCCACAAAAATCAAAGTAGAAACCAAAGCAAAGTAAAATAGGTGCTTCATTCGCACTCCTTAAAAAATTATTCATATTAAATATAAAATAAAAAAATTCCTACAACAAAGTATAGGAACATTTATATGACACGCCTTCTAAAGCTTATCTAATCTGACGAACTAGACGAAGGCCTTGATATTTCTTGTGGGCAAATCCGTCATCACCACAATACCTGTTTTGAAATTTAATTTCATCAAGTGAAGAAGTCAAAAAACCGCCTTTACACAAGGAAACCTCATTATGATAAATACTTTTACCAGGCAATAAAGTTCTTTCACAAACTAAGCCAAAAATGTCATACAATCCATAACCATTAGGAACCAACATTCCCACTGGACGGGACTTTTGCAGCCATTCACCACAAGAACGGTTTAAAATCAGCTTATCAGCGTATTTTTCCTTATCCAATGTAGCATAGAATTCTCCAGATTCAACAACACCAAACCATGCATAACGAGCCGCTCTCGAAGAATCGTCCTTAAGAGATTCATCATCATAATATGCCCTACTAGCACTAGCAAGAGCCATCCACTCATTGTAATATGGCAAACGGTATCCATCTGCATTCTTGTCTATTTCTACATGGATATATTTTTCATCATTTAAAGATGATTCAAAAAAACTTGTATTTTCTACATTAAAAGAATCATCTTTTCCATCAAAAGATCGCCGTTTGTCTTCCGTTTTTGCAAGATAATATACAGGCTTAAAACCATCACGCAAACTACGGATATTTGCATAAACCAAAGCATGATAAAGATTTATACGAACCGCAGCGGAATCATGAGCATCGCAAAATTCATCCTTTTTCATGAATTGTTTTTTTTCAATCCAAAAATTATTATTATCATTCAAATACTCACTCACCTTAGCCGGAATAGAATCCCACAACGCATGAATAAATTCACACTCCGTCACCTTATATTTATCAACAGCAAGAACTTCATCTATCTGTTCAAACCTTTTGGGATCACGAAAACGATCATTTCCCTTTATAGTATACGAAGCATCTGCTATCGTTTCTGTTCCAATTAAATGTTTCTTTGTAGAAAGATCTATATATTTCATCCCCACAAGAAGATTAAATGTATGCACATTACCCATATTAGTTACATACCAAATCTTTCCACTTTTCACATAATTGTCAGAATTTAAGTGAACGCAATTATTATTCTTTTTAAAAGAAAAGTCCGTTCCCTTCCACATACCATTATTTACATCATCCGTGCAAATAGTATAGTCTGTATTCTTTTCCATTTCAAGCCAATGAACCGAATCTCGCAACACAACTCGAAACGTATCCTGATCAGCATAAACGACTTTTAATACAGAAAGCCTCTTCGATTGATTTTTTTTAACCAAAGCCTTTGGACCTTTAGCACGATTATTTTCCGTCACTTTAGAGCCATCAATCTCATGCCAATTTACATCAGCAGCAAACGCAATTGATGTAGCAACAGCAAAATCAATAAAAAAATTTTTTAAAACACTTTTCATTTTATATCTCTTCACCTTTCAATCTTTTTTCCTTCATAATAGCATTCACGACTTGAATGAATACATTCCCATTGTCGCTCTGTTGCGTAAACAGGCTTTCCATCAGTATCTTCAGCAACTTTAATTCTATCTCCATCTAAGGTTTGTGCCACAAACAAAGGCCTATAACGAAGACGTTCACCAGACTCTCCTTTAAACCACATTACATTTGATTCATTAAAAGCAAACGATTCTTTAATTTCAACCTTCCCGCTTTTTTTCGCCTTCGCATAATTATACGGATAAGTCAAATCATCATCTGCAACAAACAAATCCGTCAACCCAAAAGAATGACCTATTTCATGAACAATCGTATTCAACGAAGATTCACCCTTTAAATGACTACCCCAAACAATACCACCTGTTACAACCTGCTCTTTTTTCACTCAACATAAATGATAGCGTAACTTGAGCAGCAGCCGATTGATTAGGAACAAAAGGAGCACACAACTAATCCAGCTTGTACTTATCCTTCGCCGCTTCGAGTTCGGCGGTCGCCTTTTCCCAGGCAGCGTAAAGTTCTTCGGTCAGTTTTTTGTTGTCGTCCATTTCTTTTGCAATCGCGGTAATGGCATTGCCATCGCCCGATTCCGAGGCGGCAACAAGCTTCGCTTCGAGTTCGCCGCCAATCGCTTCGGCCTTTGCAATTTCAGCTTCAAGGCGGGCGGCTTCTTTTTCGAGCGGCTT
The DNA here is from genome assembly GCA_947306305.1 of uncultured Fibrobacter sp. GTDB lineage: Bacteria > Fibrobacterota > Fibrobacteria > Fibrobacterales > Fibrobacteraceae > Fibrobacter. The sequence goes on along the minus strand of CAMZGI010000169.1, from coordinate 1,374 downwards.
GATGACCTTGCTGCGTTCAGCGATGTAGTCGGCACGCGCCCTGCGGTCTTCCTTTGTGCGCGGTGTAGAGCTTACCGGCTTATCGTCCATCACGTCAATGTTTGACACTTTAATGTTCGCAGAGTTCGCACCACCCGGCTTCTTTTCAGAAGCCCAGCCGACCTTTTCAAGGAAGTCAGCGTAGCTGCCTTCGAACACGCGGCACTTGCCGCCATCAAACACAATCAGGCGATTTGCAAAAGCATGCAAAAGTTCTTCGTCATGAGTCACAACGAGAGCAGTGCCATCGTAATCTTCAAGTGCATCAATCAAACTTTCGATGGATTCCATGTCAAGATGGTTCGTCGGTTCGTCGAGCAAAAGCATGTTACTTTCATTCGCGAGAATTTTCCCGAGCAACACGCGGCTGCGTTCGCCACCCGAAAGCACCTTGACCTTCTTCATCGCGTTATCGCCGCTGAACATCATTAGCCCAGCGAGACTACGCGCACGGCTTTTCTGCGAGACATCCGCAATCGCCGTCGCAATTTCTTCTTCGACGGTATTGTCGAGATTCAAACGATTGATATTCGTCTGTCCAAAATAATTTATCTTGAGGTTCGGGTTGTAATTGATTGTTCCCTGAGTCGGTTCAAATTCTTTTGCAATCAAGTTCAAAAGCGTCGTTTTGCCGCGACCGTTCGGGCCGATAACCGCAATGCGGTCACCCTTGAACACTTCCATTTCCAAATCGGTAATCAGTTCCGGGCCAAACTTTTGCGCAGATCCGCCATTCTCGTCGCGAATGGGGTATGCAAAATGAAGCCCGTGAATTTGGAGCATGCGCTTGCCCGGAAATTCTGCACTCTTAAAATTGAAATCCAAATTACGTTCGTGCGTGAGGCGCTCGCCCGTCGCGAGCTTTGCAGCCGCCTTAATCTTCGACTGCACCATCGCAGCCTTCGCGGCTTTGTAGCGGAATCGCTCAATAACCTTTTCGAGCTGTTCCTTTTTGCGCTGCTCGTTTTCTTGAGTGCGCATCGCGACTTCTTCTTCTTCGGCAATCGTTTCGCGGAGCTTTTCGACCGTCCCCTTGACCTTGCGCATCTTGTGGCGATGGATTCCCACCGTATGCGTGCAGACCTCGTCCATAAAGTGATGGTCATGCGTAATCAAAAGCACTTCGCCCTTCCACGTGCGTAAAAAGCGGCTGAGCCAACGCATGGAGACAATGTCCAAATAGTTCGTCGGTTCGTCCAGCAAAAGCATGTCCGGCTCGCTCGCCAAGACTTTCGCCAAATTCAAGCGGATCTGGAAACCGCCCGACAAAAGCATCGGGCTCTTGTGCATCGATTCTTCGTCAAAACCGAGACCGAACAAAATCGCCTCGACCTT
>CAMZGI010000168.1 GCA_947306305.1 uncultured Fibrobacter sp. | reverse complement strand
TTTCGGCAATGCGGAGTTCCACAGCGGTGAGCGAAATCATTTCGCCGCCGAGCTTTGCGAAGCGGCTGTAGCGTCCGAGAATTTGTACGAAACCATCCTTTGTAATCGTGCATTTGTCGCCCGTTTTGTACCAGCGGCGGCCATCGATTTCGAGAATAACGGTATCGGTTTTTGCTTCGTCTTTCAGGTAACCTTGCATCACCTGCGGACCAGTAATCACGAGCATGCCTTCTTCGCCAGATTCCAAGAACTCGTTCGTTTCGGGGTCGATGATGGCACCGACAGAACCCGGAATCACAAGCCCGATACTGGACGTGTCGCAGCATTTTTCCATGGTCAAGAAGTCGTCTAAAAGCACGTTGGGGGCATTGAGCGTTGCAAGCGGCGTGAGTTCCGTGCAACCGTAGCCTTCGTAAATGTCCTTGCCGAACTTGAGCTTGAACGTCTCGCGCATTTCGGGGCGGAGCTTTTCGGCGCCTGCGATAATGAAGCGAAGCGAGTCGAGGCACATGGGGTGGACCCAGCGGTTGATGGCGATAGCGCGGAGGAACGTCGGCGTGCCCATGAGGATGGTGGCCTTGTATTCGGCGCAAACGCGGGCGAGCGTCTTGATGTCGGTCGGGTCGGGGCAAAGCACCATCGGCACTCCGTCCAAAAGCGGCATCATGAATGTCAAAGTGAAACCAAATGAATGGAATAGCGGGAGGAGCGCTGTCATCACGTCGGTGCGGCAAAGCTTGAGAATATGGTCGCCTTGCTGTGCGTTCGAAATGACGTTCTTGTGCGTGAGTTCGACGCCCTTCGGGGTGCCTTCGGAACCGGAGCTGAACAAAATAACCGCATCGTCGTCCAGCTTGGCTGTAGTAAACCAAAGCCTTCTCAAGAGCTTCTTTGGTGCAGTCAGGACAATGAACGAAGCGAATATTCTACAGAACGTAGAAATCTTTTCTTCTTCTTCGTCCAAGTAAATCATCTTGCATTTATCTGCAATTAGTTTAAAGTCTGCGTTCTTGCCGCAGAGTTTGTCAAAGAAAACTCGCGTTGTAACGACTGTCGAAAGGTCTGCTTTTTCGATGCAGCCGAGAAGCGTATCGACCGGGGCGGTGTAGTTCAAGTTCACCGTGGTCTTGCCTGTGCCAAGGATTGACATGATGCCGAGGGCGGCGTCGCGGCTGGTGGGGAGCATAAAGCCCACGTTGTGGTCGTTCTTGGTGACAGACTTGATCACTCGTCCAAAGTGGTGGCAGAGGCGGATCATGCCGTAGCCGTTTACATGGCGGCCTGCGGGGTCAATCAAAATGGGGCGGGAGCGGCGCTTGCACATGGCCCTGAACCAAAGCGGGACGATGGAGGCCGAATGATCCATGGCGAGGTTCCAAATGTCGGCTGCGAGGAGTTGCAAGTCTTTGCGGATAACATCTTCGGGCGTGGTGGCGGGGATTGCTTTGCCAAAACCGACGCTGATGGTACGGTTAAAGTATTGCGGACGGTTCACGCTCTCGGAAGCGTGGCTGTAGCGGCTGCCCCAAAGGCCGTGGATATAGAACGGCACGAGTTGTGCTTCGGTGCCTTCGATGGCCTTAGAATAGTCGAGCGAGAATTTGGAAATAAACGGAGTCTTTGCGACTTCGCCTTCGGGGAACACGACAACGGCTTCGCCTTTTAAAAGTGCTTTGTGGATTTCTTCCATGGCGGCACTCGGGTCGCGGCGGTTGATGTTGATGAGTGCCTTGCCGTGCGAAAGCCAACGCAAATACCATTCTGCAAAAGTGTTTCTGTTGCTTGCAATGCGCAGCGGACGCGGAGATGCGATTTGAAGAACGGCCCAGTCGATAAAGCTAAAGTGCGGCCCAATCAAAAGGAGCGGCCCTGATTCAGGAATGTTATCGACACCAATGACATTGACTTTGTAACGGAAGACGTACTTGAATGCAAAACGGAGCGAGGCACGTAAAAGAGTCATCGGAGTGCGCATAAGTGTGAACACAAAACTGAGGGCGAGAATTTGCGCGAGGAAGAAGAACTGCTTGTGGATTCCCAAGTCTGTCGTGAGGAACAGCACAATTTGGAATCCGAGCAGCATGAACAAGAATGCCATTTGCAGCATGAACGAAACGGCGTGGATGCGGCCCGACGTGTCGGGGCGTGTGACGTTTTGGATTGCCGTGCGGAGAATGACGAATGCAGAACCTGCCCAGAATGCGATGAACGCGTAGAGGAACGCGAGAATGTACTGGTTGTCAAAGAACGGGATGATGAACATCGTGATAGATGTTGCGATCGCGGCGATAGGAATAAGCCCTGTTTCAACAAAGTTCTTAGAAGACTTGGCGGCGCTGATGGCGCCTGCGATGTAGCCGATGCCGGTAAAGATAAACGTCCACTGGAACAAGGTCGAGCTCTTTGTGCCGGTCATGTTTTGCGACAGCATGATGAGGAACTGCGTTACGCCCCAGAATGCGGCGATGCCAAGCATCGCGAGCCTAACTTCTGGATTGCGCCAAGTCGAAGAAAAGTTGCGCTTGGGAGAGCGGATCTTGAGGAACTTTGTCTGCTTTTTAGCGCGAATGCAGAAAGACGAAATCGCCGTGATAAGGCCAATGCCCGAAAGCACAAAGGGGAGTATCTTGTAGTCGAGGTTTGAACTTGCCGAGGGGTCGTATTTGTAGGTGGCTGCGGACACGGCGACAATGCCAAGCGACATGAACGTCACGTGGTTCGCGTTTAATTTGACGAGATCCTTGCCGTTGCAAATTTCTTTCATCAAGCCAATTTTTGCAGGATTGAAAAGAGCAAGGAAAATACCGTAGAGGAACAAAAGCCCGAACGCGCCAAAGCCAAACCCAGTGCTAAAGAAAAACGCAATCAGCAAAACGGACACAGCCATGCCGATGGCCGACCAGCCCATTACTTTGCTCTTGGTGTATCGCCCTGCAAAAAAACTGGCGAGGTGCATCATAAAGATGCTGGGCGAGAACATGGCGAACTGGAGCAGCAAGCACTGCCAAAAGAACATCGCGCCTTCGGTACTAAATGCAATCCATCGTTGATAATGGATGAATATTCCTATTTGTAAAAGTGCACTGAAAAATACCGCAATGTAGTAGGGAATCTCGCCGGGGTAGATTGTTCTTTTCATAAGTATTGTAATAGTTCTTTCAAAAAAATGTGTGGTAAATATAGCAAAGTCCTCGTTTATAAAAAAAGCAAAAAAGCCCGCACGCGGCGGGCTTGAAATTTTAATGTTTCTTTATTTTAACCTTCGCGTTCGGCGACTTTCTAGTAACTATTAACTAGTAACTAGGAACTACTTCTTCTTAAACACCTTATAAAAGCAAAACGCGCAAAGACCCGTAATAGCTCCCCAGGAGCAAATCATAAAAACGAGTCCACCTGTAGTGAATTCAGCATCCATTGTTATGCCTCCTCTGTAGAGTCCGAGTTTCCGACGGGCATCTTTTTAATGTCCTTGTTGCGGCCTTTTTCGGCGGGTCCGCCTTTACGCCATGCGTACGCAATCGCGACGTTCAAAAGCGCAAAGAGCAGCAGCAAAAATCCGCGGAACGCCCAAGTGAATCCTACTTTCGGGAATGTCTTGCCGAAGAATTCTACAGTCGCGGTTGGATCGACATTGCTGAGCGTGATGAACGGGAGTCCGTCTGTTGCCGTGAACGAGACCAAAAGCACAATCAGGTAAATCGGGCAAACGTACATGATGACGGGGCGTAGGAATCGCGGAAGCTTGAGTTGCGAACCGTCGTTCATAGCGGCAAAAGCTTCGTTTTCATCCGGATCTGCTTTGACGCTTGCCGGGAAATCTCCATTGGCTTGAGCGTCCTTGACCTTGCGGCGGCCAAGCACAAAGCTGAATAGAATGGCTTGGATCATGCCCACGAACACGATGAGGTACGTACCGCCCCAGAAATCGAGTTCGTCAACGGTGCCGGCGGCGAGTCCGAAAATCGCCGTGAGGCTTCCGATAAAGGTAATGGTGCTGATCGTCGTGACGGATTTTTTACGTGTAAACTTGAGGTCGTCTTCGCAGAAGCTGATGAGCGGCTGGATGATGGAAATGGCGCTGGTGATGCCCGCAAAGAAGAGCATCGAGAACCAGACCGTTTGCAAAAATCCGCCAAACGGGAGCGTTCCGAATACGTACGGCATCGTTTGGAATCCAAGCCCGAAGGTGCCGAGCTTTGCACATTCCTCGATGTTTGCCCCTGCGACAAGCACTGCCATCGGGATCACCACCGTGCCGCCGATAATCACTTCGGCAAAGCCGTTCGTGGCGCTAGCCGTGAGCGAAGAAAGCACAAGGTCTTCCTTGGGCTTGAGGTAACTTGCGTAGCAGAAGATAATGGCCATGCCAAGGCTCATCGTAAAGAACACCTGGCCAGCCGCCGCCATCCAGATTTTGGGGCTTGCAAGCTGCGAAAAGTCCGGGTTCCACATGAAGGCGAGACCCTTGCCGATGCCCGGGAGCGTGAGCACGCGTACCACGAGCACGAGGCCCAAAATCAAGAGAATCGGCATGCAAATCTTGTTCGCGCGTTCAATGCCCTTGCGGACGCCAAACGAAAGCACCACCATGTTTGCAGCAAAAGTAATGAGGAAGAAGATAATTGCAACCGGGATGCCGCCAACGCAAGTTTTGAGCATGATGTAGTTGCCGAAAAATTCCGTCATTTTTTCGGGACCTTGTGCGACGACTTCCATCAACGTGCCTGTCGCGGAGTAGAACGCGAACGCCAAAATCCACGACTGGATAAAACCGTAATAGAAGATGATGAAAATCGGGGGGAGGAGGCCCAGCGAGCCAAGATATTTCGCCCAAGGCTTCTTTTTGCGGAAAATTACATGGTAAGTGCTCGGGGACGTGCCGTAATTGTGGTAGCCCGCGTAGCGGCCGAGCGTCCATTCGATCCATGCCAAGGGAATCCCGAGGAATACGAATGCGATGAGGTAGGGGATGATAAATGCGCCACCGCCGTTGGTTGCCGCCTGTACGGGGAATCTCAAGAAATTGCCGAGTCCGACTGCCGAACCTGCGACAGCGAGGATGACACCGAGTTTTGAACCCCAGTTTTCACGATTGTTTGCCATGTTCATTTTCCTAGAATTAAAATGACGATGTCCGTGAACATCAAGATAAATTTAATTATTCCATTTAGCTTGTCACGCCTGCTTGCAAGATTGTGCGTACAAAAAAAAGCCCTCACTCACGTGAGGACTTTTAAGAGATTTCCGCTTTCGCACTCCGTGTCATCCTGAGCGTAGTTCGCTGAGCTTGTCGATGTGAACGGAGTCGAAGGATCTAAGATGCTCGCCGAAGTCGACAACTACTTGTTATTGGCTCTAATGAGGTTCAGCGCAGAACCGGCCTTGAACCATGCCCATTGCTGTTCGTTGTAGGTGTGGCTGAGTGCGATGTTATCGACAGAGCCATCCTTGTGGTGGGCGACGAGCGTGAACTCGGAACCCGGAGCGAACTTGGTGAGGCCAACGATGTCGAACACGTCCTGTTCCTGGATCTTGTCGTAGTCGGCGGCGTTCTTGAAGGTGAGGGCGAGCATGCCCTGCTTCTTGAGGTTCGTTTCGTGGATGCGGGCGAAGCTCTTCACGATCACGGCCTTCACGCCGAGGAAGCGCGGTTCCATGGCGGC
>CAMZGI010000167.1 GCA_947306305.1 uncultured Fibrobacter sp. | reverse complement strand
ATTTTCCCGACACGGTCGCAAGGAACATTTGTCGTTGAAATTTCCATTTGATCCGCAATTTTCCACTTTGAATTTTTGCACAAATAATACTTGCTGGTGTCCGTCGGGCTTTTCACGAGCTTGGCCGATTCGCCGCAAGCGAGGTCTTGCACTTCGTAGTCCATTTTCGTAGCGACATTCCAGCCATCGGCCTTGCAGATATAGTAACGTTCGCCTACAGTCGGACTCTCGATGACCTTCCCGACTTTATCGCAAGGGACATCCTTGGTATCTTCTTCAAAACTACTCAAAAACGTCCACCCGTTCACATTGCAAAAATACAATGTATCGCTGATGATGTTTTTTAAGCCGGCCCGCTGGACAGCACCAAACATTTTATCGTCGCAATAAGGCAGCCCTATGCATTTCCTATAGAGATTGCTGAATATGTAGGTAGGAGGCACCTCCTCGTAACCGGTCGCGGCACACCCACGTTGAGCAGCATTACTCGCCCATACACGAGCCCTTATATAAACTAAATCTGTCGTAGCTTGACCCCAACCTGGTGTTAAAGAAACATTCCATATACCGCAATATTCAGAACGGTCTAACGTTCCTTTTTCAGAAAAAGACTTGATAAAACTGGCAACAGCAACAGTGTCAAGAGAGAAAAAATAATTCAAAGCATGTTCTACGTTAGACCTCGTAAATCTGGCATTGCGTTCTTGCAGCGGATTTTCGCGGAACAACGTGTCCAATCCCAAAGCTGCAATAAGTTCTTCCTTTGCCTTTTTTTCGGCATCCGCCGCAGCGACTCCGTTTGAAACAAGTTTTGCAGTTCGTGCTGCGATAATCTTTGAATAAGGGTTGTACGCAAGAGTGGTGGAATCAAATTTGAACCCAGTCAACTCCCCCATGCTCGCTCCTGCAGCACCGCCAGCACCAGCGCCACCCCCGACTCCAAAACCGCCACCGCCGCCACATCCATAACTGTCAGCGATTTGTTCGTCTAAAAAATCGAGATAATTCACATTGGATGGCGTTTGTTTTTCGTTGCCGCTAGAAAGAGCCGCCGTTCCAGAAGAACTGGACAAAAGTTTTTCTTGACTTTTGCCAACTTCAGACAAACTTGATAAAGGAACGCCCGTTGCTGAAGACGTTGCAGATGATGTTGCAGAAGATTGTTCGGAAATATTTGACGAAGATTCGTTTTGGGTAGCAGACGATTCGCCCAAGCTCGACGAGCTTTCCTCCAAAGCGACAACATCGCCATCATCGACATCAGCTATATTTTCTGAATCAGAACAGGCTATTAACGCCATAGCAAATAACAGATATGACGACAAAAGGTATGAAAATTTTTTCATTTATCCCCCTTTTGGCAACCTCTAAATTTACAAAGCATTTCCTAGAGGCTCCCTTTTATTTATTCCCTGCACAAAAAAACTAACACCTGTTTTTGAAAATATATGCAAATTATTTACAGCGGTCTTTAAAAAAAACGTTTACAAGAATATCCGTTGCGAAACTCTCACTAATCCAAGCACTTGACATACTGCACAAATGTATCTAAATTCTAAGAAAAAATCAAATTACAATTACAATCCATGCAAAGTCCGCTCCAAATATTAAAATCCGTCTTCGGCTACGATTCATTTAGACCACTTCAAGAAGAAATTATCAGCCACATTATTTCGCGGCAGGACGCTTTGGTGCTGATGCCCACAGGCGGCGGAAAGTCGCTTTGCTACCAAATACCCGCACTAGTTTTTGAAGGAACGTCGGTAGTCGTTTCGCCGCTCATTTCGTTGATGAAAGACCAAGTGGACGCGCTCAACGCAAGCGGAATCGCAGCGGCAGCGCTCAACAGCAACAACACCGAAGAAGAAAACGACGATATCCGCGCTCATGCCGAATCCAAGGAACTCAAGATTCTCTACATCTCGCCGGAACGTCTGCAAAGAGAAATCCCGTGGATGCAACGAATCAGCATTCCTTTGTTTGCCATCGACGAAGCGCACTGCATATCGCAATGGGGGCACGATTTTCGCCCAGAATACACGCAGCTCGGATGCTTGCACCAAAAATTCCCGGCGGCAACCATCATGGCTTTGACGGCCACCGCCGACAAGCTGACGAAAGAAGACATAATCAACCAGCTCGGATTAAATTCGCACAAAGTATTTTTAAGCTCGTTCGACAGGCCGAATTTAAGCTTGGACGTAAAACGCGGATATTCAAGCCAAGACAAGATTAGAGAAATTTTATCCATAATTTCAAGGCACAAAGGCGATTCAGGCATCGTCTATTGCTTATCGCGAAAGAACACCGAAAAAGTCGCAGAGCAGTTAAGAGCAAAAGGAGTCTCGGCAAAAGCCTACCACGCAGGAATGTCGTCAGAAGAACGCAACGAAGTTCAAGAAGAATTCATCAACGACAAAATCGATGTCGTTTGCGCGACGATTGCATTTGGCATGGGCATCGACAAGAGCAACGTCCGATTCGTAGTGCACTACAATTTGCCCAAGAGCATCGAAAGCTTTTACCAAGAAATCGGCAGAGCAGGCCGCGACGGACTCCCTTCCGAAACCGTTCTGTTCTACAATTTTCAAGACATCGTGACTCTCCGCAATTTTGTGAACGAAAGCGGTCAAAAAGAAATCAATTCCGAAAAGCTCGACCGCATGCAGGAATACGCAGAATCACTGATTTGCCGCCGCCGAATTTTGCTCAACTACTTTGGCGAAAGCAGCAACGACAACTGCGGCAACTGCGACATTTGCAGAAGACCGCCCCGCCGATTCAACGGAACCATCCTCGTGCAAAAGGCACTTTCTGCCATAAAGAGGACAAACGAGAAAATCGGATTTACGATGACCGCGCAAATTCTCAAAGGTTTCAGCAGCGATGAAATCGTGCAAAACGGATACGACAAAATCAAGACTTTTGGAGTCGGGTCTGGAACCACGTTAAAGCATTGGCACGACTACCTTTTGCAAATGCTGCATTTGGGATACATCGAAATTGCATACAACGAAGCGAACCACTTGAAAATCACCGATAGCGGGAACGCAGTGCTCTTCGGGAAAGAACGTGCGGAATTGGCAATCCCCGTCGAGAAAGAACCCGAAAAAGAAAGCCGTACAAGAGTTTCTGGCAAGCGTAAAGCAACCAATACCAGAAATTATAATACGGATTACGCCAGCGCCTCCGATGCGAACGAAGAACTGTTCGATGTTCTGCGAAGGACTCGCAAGCAAATTGCCGACGAAAACAACTGGCCCGCATACGTCGTACTTTCAGACAGGACTCTGAAAGAACTTGCAGCTACGCCTCCCCTGTCCATCGACGATTTGCATAACGTTTACGGATTTGGAGAAAAGAAAATCGAGAAATTCGGACAACGTTTTGTCGATGCAGTAAAAGCGTATTTGAGACGGTAAGGGAACTAAAACTTCATCTTAACAAAAGACTTGTAATGGTCGCCCGTATAGTAAATATTGCAACCGCTAGAATAAACTAAACGCTTAGTCCCGCGATTCGGGCCAAAATAATCGACATCCGCTTCTCTGTAATCACCGGGTGGCAAATGCCCCTCGCGATTTCCATAACTATCGCCACCAATCATCACGCCAAGAGTCGAAAGCGGGTTAAAATTCCAACGGACAAAGCTTTTCCCTGTCTTTGATTCGTACAAGCGAACGCCCGATTCTTTATTCACATAGTTTGGCGGCAAATAACCGTTATCGCAAATATACCGAGCAACCTCGTCCCTTGACGTGTATTGAGAAACGTTTTCGCTCGATTGAGCGTGAATGCCGATTTTGGGAGGCACAAAGCCCAATTTACCGGCAAGGGTCCATGCTCCCCAAGCCAACGCCAGCAGAACGCAAACCGCAAGCACAAAACCGCTAAACGAACTTTTACGCGGCTTGACAGAATACGGCTTCCCTAATTTGCGAACAATGTCTTCCGCCGACATACCCGGCATTGAGCTTTCAAGCACACCGCTCACAATCCGAGGTCCTTTTTCACTTTTTCCAAAAGAATACACAACAATCGTATCGCCGATACGAGGCGAACGGGTCAAATTCCGAAGCGAGTTCAAATGAACAATATACTTGACACCGTTTGCAACCGCAAATCCGAAACATTTTTCGTCATTCCACTGAATTATCGTCGCTTTATTTGTGATAGCCATAGCAAAAAGATAAAATCATTTAAAATTTGCGGCTCTTTTTATAGCAAGAAGCCCCGGAAAAAAGCAATTTTTTAATCTTGACCGCCCGCCGAACCGCCCGAAATCAGCCCCAAATTATTGCAAAGTAGCATTTTTAGGGGTAAAAATATATTGAAAAGTAGCGTTTTTTATTGCCAAAATATATTGAAAAGTGTAATTTTAGAGGTAGAAAAAGTATTGAAAAGTAGTAAAACAGGCGAAATTCGATTAAAAAGGGCAAAAATCATGCTTTACCGAAAAATACAGGAACGGATTGACGAATACTTCTCCAACGGCTCCAACAAGGTGCTAGTTATCGACGGTGCCCGCCAAATCGGAAAATCGTTCATTATCCGCTACATGGGGCAAAAGCATTTTAGCAACTACATAGAGCTGAACCTTCTTGAAGACTCCCTCAACAAACGCCTTTTTACAGACATTCAAAACACCGAAGATTTCTACCTGCGACTTAGCATGTTCGCTGGCGACAAAATGGGCGACAAGAAGAATACGCTTGTTTTCTTAGACGAAATCCAAGAATCCCCTCGCCTGCTAACATTGCTTAAATTCTTAAAACAAGAGGACCGATTTACATACATCGCCAGCGGCTCGCTCCTCGGTGTAGCTTTGTCGAAGACATCCTCCATCCCCATGGGAAGCATCGAAACCGTACACATGTTTCCGCTGGATTTCGAGGAATTCCTGCTCGCTAACGGTTTCAACGAATTTGCCATCAGTGGTTTGAAAAATAGATTCTTGAATAAGCAAGGCTTAGACGGTGCCATGCACGAAAAAGTGATGGACCTGTTCAAAAAATTCCTGCTTGTCGGTGGCATGCCCGATGCCGTAAATATGTTCGTTCAAGAAAAAAACATCGTCAAAATTCGAAAGATTCAGGACGACATCCACAATTTCTATGCCGCAGACGCAAGCAAATACGATGACAAGAATAGGTTGAAAATCCGTAAGATTTACGATCTTATTCCATCAATGATGGAGAATAAGAAAAAGCGGATTGTCGCCAACAAAATCGAAGCTAAAAAAGTCAAACTTGATAAATACGAAGACGAATTTGAATACTTGACCAATGCTGGAGTGGCGTTAGAAGTTTCTGCAATTACCGATGTCAAATTTCCGTTGCTGCAATCCACCACAAAAAACTTGTTAAAACTCTACCTCAATGACGTAGGCATCTTGACCGGCATTCTTTATGGCAACAACATAAACGCCGTAATGAACGACATTCCAAGTATAAACCTTGGTGCCGTTTACGAGACCGTTGTTGCAAGCGAATTAAACGCACATGGCAAGAAATTGTATTACTACGACAACCGCCTAAAAGGTGAAGTCGATTTTCTGATTGACGATTTCGATGCACTAACAGTCGTTCCAATTGAAGTCAAGTCAGGACGTGATTTTACCATCCATAGTGCGTTAAACAATTTGCAAAAAACGGGCAGCGTACAAA
>CAMZGI010000166.1 GCA_947306305.1 uncultured Fibrobacter sp. | reverse complement strand
CTAAGCTCTACAGTTCCCTATGATGCAAAAGGGCACGGATGTTTCGCGGCAAAACTTCCTTGTGCCACTTAATCCATTCCTCGTAATAAATGTAGCGTCTTTCACGCTGGCGGAACTCACGTCCGTGAACAACTCTACGTCCATGGCGGACTTCGACTGGTATCACGATATGCAAGCATTCATGATAAACGACTCCCGCAATTGCATACAAAGGACAATTCGCGGCATCGTAGCCACGGCTGATGCTAATCAAATGGAAATTTTCGCCCGTCACGGGATCTTTGCGAATCGTATGGAAGCTGAGCCCGCCTACGCGGTTGCTCCACGTGATGCGGCACGAGAGCATCCCGCCAAAATACGTGTCGTTGATGGCCGCCAAGACATCGACCAAGTTGTGGTACTTGCCCTGCGGTCGGATTGGCGGAAGCCTCCCCTTGGTTGAAAGCGGCATTTCGCCTTTATCTGTAAAAATCTGATCGACAGCCTGCCAAAAACGGCTGACCAAGTCCTTGATGACCGCCTTGTTCTTTTGCGTTTTGCGGCGAACCGCATGTTCAGCCCATTCTGCGGCAAGCTCGCGGGCGGCAGCAAATTCAGGAGCCTTCATGTAAGCCGGCAAAAGCACTTCCGGATGCCCGAACAAGACCCCGCCTTTGCAGCGGATGCTCTTTTTCATCAAGGGGCTGTATTTAAAATGAACTAGCCCATTTTGCGAACATTCTGGCGACTGCGGCTTCGGTTCGGGCGTATTAGAAGATGTCGGAATAAACCCGAACAAGTCCATCTGCCCATCAGGCGGCATTGGGGGTACGTCAAAAGGTAATGCCTCCCCCTCTTTTCCTTTAAAAAAGTTCATCCGCCAAGGACTCCCTCGTAACCATTGACAGCCAAAAGCCCGCCAAAAAAGCTTTCGGGCAAATCCAACGCGGAGTAATGCTCCGAAATTCCATAAACCGCATCTTCGACAGTATCGGGCATATAGACTATATAGCTGTCGTTTTTTTCGGTTTGCAACATGTCGGGAGTGCAATATTTCGGGTCTGTTTCGCTAAAATACATACGGCAAGAGACCGTCCGCAAGGGATAAACCGTGCAATCCCCCACCGCATTCGAGAACGGGCACACACGCCACCACGAAAAATAGTCGTGCAAAGCGCCATCTTCCGCCTCGTCTTCGGAGAGTCCCAAGTCCTTCCTAGCCTCGAAGAACGACTCGAACTTGTCCGAACGCATCTGGCAAGATTCCATCAGCAAGAGCAAGTCGTCCCTCTTGCGAAGTTCATTGTACATGTAAATAAGCTCGAACGGCTCGACCGACATCGGGTAATGGTGGCAGCAGTTCCCGCAAGCAGGGCGGCACTGGATTGGGCGAGGCTGCTGCACGAGCACCGCCTTAAGGTACTGGTCGTAAGCTGCGTGATATTCCTTAGTAAACTCAAGAATTCGGGGCAATTGTTCCCGCAAGTTGTCCGGCCCAATGGCAAATTCGCGACCCAAAGTGGCTGCAAGAGCGTCAAGACGGTCCCTTTCAGCCCTAAGCAGGGAGGATAATCGCATCTCCGCAATGCGGTAAGATTTGGTCGGAAAATACTCTTTATAGGCTTCCATCGAGCGCAAATATATTTTTTTAAAAGAAAATCTTAAAAAAAAGCCACTAAAAAAAGGTAAAATATGCATTTTTGTAAGAATGATGTTATTTTTCTTTACATAGTAACGGACTAATTCAGGAAGAGCAATATGAGAAAAATTTCGCATGGCAAATGGATATGGTCAGCAGCAATCGTCTTGTCGATGAGCATTGCCGGTTGCAACCTGTTTCACCCGACAGGCAGTCATGATGCCGAAAGCGACGACGCTGCGGCACTGACACTCGAAGGCTACCAAGAATACCAGAACTCAAACTTCGAAGGGGCACGCAAGTTTTTCGACAGAGCTATCAAAGCCGACTCCGGTTATTCCGAAGCATGGGTCGGGCTTTGCAAGTCCGTCATGAACACGCAGAAAGGATTAAATGTTTTTGAGCTTGTCTCGCTAGTCAAGTCGGACAGCGCGGGCATTCTCGACATTCCCGACGACTCGGCGGCAGTTCTTTCTGGAGGAATCGACTCCGTCATGTACTTCTTGAACCAGTTCGTCGCACGCGACACGACTGACAAGACCGACAAGAAAGTGCGGTTCAAGGACATCGCAGACAGCTATACGATTTTGCAATTCACCAAAGCCGCATTCCGCATCCGCAACGTCAAGACTCAGCTCACGAACGTAGTCTCTACAGGCAGCGCGGGTATGCAAGTGGACCTCAAAACTTTGAATGACCTCGGAGACAGCCTCAAGCCGTTCTTGAACGACATGGCGTCAGCAGCAGAAGCAATCAAAACCTCCCCGGAAAACGCCAAAGAAATCATCAAGTCGTACTACTCCGATGCCGAGAAGGAATACCTTGACGAATCCGCCTTTACGGATGCATCCATCGGTCTTGCGAACATGGTTATCCAGCTGAACGACAGGGCACAAAACACCCCCGAAGACCGCCATGACGTGTTCTTCAAATTCGGCAACAAGATTGACGACGATGGCGACGGCTGCATCGACGAAGAAGTTATTGACGGCTTCGACAACGACGGCGATGGCGAAATCGACGAAGACGGCCGCGATAGCAGAACACATGTTCTTATCAAAGATGCAATGAACTACGACCTTACCAAGGCACAAATCGACTCCCTTAAGTTTATTGGGAGCTACCAATCCGTTGATATCGACATGAACGGGAAGTTCGGCCCCGCAGACGAAAGCATTCCAGAAGACAAGTGGGAACCCAAGGATGCCGCAGAATGGCAATTTGTTTATCGCGACCCCAATGACCGCGAAGAAAAGAAGAACCACTTGCTCAAATTCGCAAAAGACTTCAAGTTTGCATACAATGTCACAAAAGATAAAGAACTTGACAAATTAATCGCTAACAAAGAAAAAGCCCGCAAAGATACGGATTACAATAACGTCAAATACGACTTGAAGTGGCGCCAGAAAAACATTGGCGGTTGCTGGAACAACTACAAAACCGAAGAAGACTTCAAGAAATGGTTTGAAGGGAGGGATGCAGAATGAATAAGTTAACTATACTTGCAGCCCTTGCCTGCACTTTTGGCATTGCCTCGGCAAAATCGCCTACGCACATTTCGCTCCGTGCAGAATCCATGGGTGGCGCTCATGTTGCCGTTGTCGATGACAAAGAAGCGCTCCATTTCAACTACGCAGGTTTGAGCCAAATCAACAGGCTCGGCAACTACGAATACCGTCCCGAACAAGGCTACTATCCACGCAACTGGATTGGCGACATGCGTTTGACATTCGGCGGAGCCGGCGAATTCAAGAGAATTCTCTCGACTTACGACGACGTGAAAGATCTTCAAGATTTGTTCAAAAACGCCGAGAACGCAGCCGATAAGAACAACAAGGACAAAACGGGAGCCATTCTCGATTCACTTGTCGATAATCCGAGCTACGCCAATTTGCTCAAATATTACGACCATCGTAATTTGGACATGAGACTAAAAATCGATGCAGAAATGGCATTCCATAACTTCGGCGCGGCATTCTGGATGAGCGGCGGCGTTTCCCCGTACGTTGACGGCGGACTTATCCTCCCCCGCATCATTGTCGATACGATTTACATCGATGCAGTGGCACAGATTGGTGGTGCCTACGAAATTCTCCCGAACAGGCTCTCTGTGGGTCTCGGCGGAAAAATCGTAAAGCGTCACAAGACTAAAATGATCTCTATCGGCATGGAAAACTACAGTTCCATCACCGACACGCTCGAAAACCAGCTCGACAACGCCACGGACGATTTCTTTGATTCCAAGACGTTCTCGTTCGGTATTGACATGGGCGTACTTTACCAGCTGAACCGCGAAGTCCGCGTGGGTGCATCGTTGCGCGATATTTACTTCAAGTCGCTCGCTGGCGAAACGCTCATTCCGAACTTTACCATGGGTATAAACTATAGCCCGAGATTCATGAACAGCAACACAGGTTTCGGTCGCAAGTTCAACATCGCCATGGACTTTGCCGACGCGTTCAACAACGACAGGAACTACAAGTTCTTTAGCCATATCAACTTCGGTTTGGAATTGGAACAGACATTGCTTGCAATTCGTGGCTACAACAACGAAATCCGCTTTATCTCCTTGCGTCTCGCAGGCGGTTTCAAAGGCGGTTACCCGTCCGCTGGTATAGGCATCGAAGTCTTGCGCTTCTTCACGTTCGAAGCAGCTACATGGGGCGAAGAACGCGGCTACTACACCGGTCAAGAAGAAAACCGAATCTACATGGTGCAAGCAAGCATAGGATTCTAAGTTAGACGAGAGAACGCCGCAAGCGGCTACAGACGAGAGATGCGGCGGAGCCGCAGTAACTAGCTACTAGAACTTAGTTACTAGGAATGTCATCCTGAGCGGAGAGCCGCAAGGCTCGAAGTCGAGGGATCCAGTAAATTTTTAAAGTCTCGACATGATGTCGAGACTTTTTTATTGATTAACGATTCTTCTTTACCCCTAGTCCTGCACGCTTTCGAAAAGAGCGTATCCTCGGGCAGCTTTCAACATATTCGTGGTGGTATCAACTTGAATACCAATAAAACCGGTATAAAGCTTCAAAGGAATCATTTCACCTAAATAATTCCATTCAATCCGTATCGAGGTCACACCTCTAGGAACATTCCGAACATCCAGTTGTTCATTCCAATCCGGAGAATGCCTTTTATAAGCATCAATACGTTCGTTTAAGTAATTGCTCTCGTTTATATCTAATCCTGTGTACGGGAAAAATCTAGAAATCCAACCATTAAAGGTCACATTGCCGCACCCTTCCGGAATGTAACGCTTGTATATTCCTCTCCAATGATCCATATTTATCTTGCCATCAAAGACATTGATAAATTCATCAAGAACAGGATTAAGCCCAACAGCCCACCAATCCATATCCAAACGCGATGCAAGTCTGTTAAAAGAATCCTTGAGCAAAACCCAGTCTTCTTTTTTACCATTTATCTTGATTTTGGGGATTCCGCAAAGCGTAGAAACCACATACTCGTAATATTCCGCAGCCACAGCCATGACCATCGCACTAGAAATGTTATAATCCACCGGACTTGTCGTCGAGAACTTTGTTTTCAACGGTAATCCAGTCTCTTCAGGCAACTTGGACTGCAATGCTTCAAACAAATTCGCAAGCGTCCAGAACCATTCATAATGCGTTGATTCGGTGGTCAGCGAATTGTCCTCAAAAGTAACTACAGTATCCGTTCCCGGAGAAACAAATTTATCTTTCAAAGCTTCGCGATTGCTTTTGACATGATAACGGAAACCATCCAAAATCATAAGCCAAATATCATCTGGATTTATTTCTAGGGAATAATGATTGGCAAACGCAAGTTCAACGACATCAAAGAATGATGATACATCAGAAAACATTCCACTGATAAAGGGACTTATTGAATCAGAATACGCATAAAAAATCTTGCGTCCTCTTTCTTGTTTATTTTTAGAAAAATGTTCTGCAAAACCACCCTTTTCAACAGGAACAAGTTTTTCTTTAAAAGGTTTGCTTTGAACGCTAGAATCAACAATCATGACATACGCGTTCGTATCGCGGACAAAGCCTTCGAAACTTTGCTTC
>CAMZGI010000165.1 GCA_947306305.1 uncultured Fibrobacter sp. | reverse complement strand
CGCGCATGCCGGACACCGTCTGGAGCTGTCCCAGATTGTCGAGCTTGCGGTAGAAGGCCATCTTGATGCCGAGTTCCTTGTAATCGTCGTTTGTAACGGTCGAATGCACCGAAGCAGATTCCGGCACCTTGCCGTTCTTGACCGATTCAAGATAAATTTCTTTGCTGTTGCCGATCGGGCTTACAATGCCGATACCCGTCACAGCGATTCGCTTATCCTTAGCGACTTGGCTCTGCACGTCGCCCGGATTCTTGCTGAACACGATGCTTGCGTTTGTACCGCCAAAGGCGACGTTGTTGCTCATGACGCATTCGAGTTCCTTAGCCCGCGGAGTATTTTGCACGTAATCCATCTGGCCGACCTTAGCCTTGAGGGCTTCGGAATCTTCGGCAGAGTAGTGGAGCGTCGGGAGCACGGTATTCGTCGTAAGAGCCTTGATGCTGAACACCGCTTCGATTGCGCCAGCGGCTCCGAGGCAGTGGCCCGTCATCACCTTGGTTGAACTGACACTCAAGGTCGGATTTTCTACGTCGAAGAACTGGTGGAACGCATTGATTTCTGCATTGTCGTTCTTGCCCGTACCCGTACCATGAGCGTTCAGATAACCGATGTCGGACTTCTTGATACCAGAATTCTTGACGGCACGTTCCATCGCTTCGATGAGGCAAACGCCATCTTCGCGCGGAGCCGTAATGTGGTGAGCGTCGCTAGTCACGCCCGCGCCGAGAACTTCGCAGTAACGCTTGGCGTTACGCTTTTCGGCATGTTCCAGAGATTCCACAATGACAATGCCAGCGCCTTCACCAAGGGTGATGCCGTTGCAGTGGTTGAACGGAGAGCAGCCATTTTCGTCCAAAGCATGGAGCGAAAGGAATCCAGAATAAGGAACAGACGCGAAGGAATCCGCGCCGCCTGCAATCACGACATCAGCCTTGCCAGCGCGAATAAGGTCGCAAGCAAGAGCGATAGAAATAGTACCAGCAGCGCAGGCGTTACCCACGTTTGTCACAATGCCGCCCGCATGGCAGGATTCTGCCACCTGGGAAGCAATCGCCGCAATAGGCATTTTTGGAATTTCGTTGGCATCCTTACCACCGCAATGGTACTTTTCGATGCTGAGGACTCCACCCACGCAGCTACCGATAATAACGCTAACACGGCTACTATCGGCAAAGTCGCCAAGGCCAGCATCGTTCAGGGCTTCTTTTGCAGCCTTGATGCAAAGCTTGGAGGCGCGGTCTTTTTCTTCCGGAGAATCAATCTCGTCAAGCGTATCACAGTTCACTTCGGCAGCCAAGTCGGCATAGCAGTTCTTGGTATCGAGAGAAGTAGTCTTGTGAATGCCAGAAACGGAATTCAAAGCATTTTTCCAGGTTTCTTCAACATTGTTGCCCACGGCACAAATAACGCCAAGGCCCGAAACAACACAACGACGATTATCAGGAGTCATTATTCCAAAAATCCTATAACAGTAAAAAAGGCTTAATTAAGCCTTGTTCTTTTCGATGAATGCAGCAATCGTATCGATGCTCTGGAAGTTTTCCTTTGCAACGCCCGTCATAGAAACGCCAAAGTTGTCATCGACAAAAGAAATGATTTCGAGGGAATCCACAGAGTCAAGACCGATTTCTTCGCCAAAGAGCGGAGTATCGTAGTTCAAGACGTCGCCATCTACGCCGAGATCGGACATAAAGAATGCCTTGAGCTTGCTTTTAATTTCTTCATTAGCCATATTATTATTTCCTCTTTTGATAAAATTTTAGCACAAAGATAGAAAATTATTCATTTGAAAATTACTGATTTCTCAAAAAGCGTACAAAATGCAAAAATAAGGGATAAATTGACAAATCCCCAAATTGAGGTTAAAAACCGTATTGATAACTTTTTCAAAAAGTAAGCATTCGAGCGTAAATATATATTATTTAGAGAAACATTATTTACTAAATTTGAGCCATGATTTCTTATGTATTCCCCGGTCAGGGTTCTCAGTTCCCAGGAATGGGCAAAGATTTATTTGAGTCGAACGCCGATGTCAAATCGATGTTCTTAAAGGCAAACGAAATTCTCGGCTTTGACATTACCGACATAATGTTCAACGGCACCGCAGAAGACCTCAAGCAGACGAAAGTCACGCAGCCCGCTGTGTTTTTGCTCTCTGTCGCTATGGCTAAAGTTCAGGGCGGCAAGCCCGACATGGCCGCAGGTCATTCGCTCGGCGAATTTTCTGCGCTCACCGCTACAGGGGCAATTACTTTTGAAGCAGGCCTCAAGCTCGTCGCAAAGCGTGCCGAAGCAATGCAGAAGGCATGCGAACTCCGCCCGGGCACCATGGCAGCCGTTCTCGGCGGTTCCGACGAACTCGTCGAAGAAGCTTGCGCACAGGTCAAGGACGCCGCCGTCGTTCCGGCAAACTTCAACAGCCCGGGACAGGTCGTGATTTCTGGCGAAAAGGCCGGCATTGACGAAGTTGCCGCCTACCTCACCGGCAAGGTGAAGCGAGTCGTCCCGCTGCAGGTCGGTGGTGCATTCCACTCCCCGCTCATGGAAAGCGCCCGTGCAGAACTTGCAAAGGCTATCGAAGAAACTGAATTTTCGACTCCTGTTTGCCCCGTTTACCAGAACGTGGATGCAAAGCCGCACACGGATCCAAGCGAAATCAAGGCTAACCTCCTCACTCAGCTCACCTCCCCCGTCCGTTGGACACAGACGGTCAAGAACATGATTGCAGATGGAGCCACCGAATTTAAGGAACTTGGCCCCGGCGAAGTGCTCACCAACCTTATCAAGCGCATTCAGAAATAATTACGCTATATAATATACAGGAATTTTATGTGGGATAAATCGTATTTAGAAAAGTTAAGCGAACGCAACGCCAAGGCTCAGGCTGGTGGCGGAGCAGCTCGCGTCGAAAAGCAGCATGCCCAGGGCAAGCTCACCGCTCGCGAACGTCTTGAAATCCTTTTTGACAAGGGAACGTTCAAGGAAATCGGCGCTATGCGCCTTTCCCAGAGCATCGAGCTCCCGGAATCCAAGCGCATTTACGGCGACGGTGTCGTTACGGGTTATGGCAAAATCAATGGCCGCCCGGTTTATGCTTGCTCTCAAGACTTCACAGTGAGCGGCGGTTCTCTTGGTTCCGCACACGCCAAGAAGATTTGCCATGTGATGGACCTCGCTCTCGATTCCATGGTGCCGTTCATCAGCATCAACGACGGCGGTGGCGCTCGTATCGAAGAAGGCGTCAGCTCTCTCGACGGTTACAGTGGCATTTTTGCCCGCAACACATGGGCCAGCGGCGTGATTCCGCAGATTTCCGTGATTCTCGGACCGTGCGCAGGTGGCGCATGCTACTCCCCCGCTATCACCGACTTTATCTTCATGACCGAAAAGACGAGCCAGATGTTCATCACGGGCCCGCAAGTCGTGAAGGCTGTGACCGCCGAAGTCGTGACCCCCGACCAGCTCGGTGGCGCAGGCGTTCATTCCACAAAATCTGGCGTTTCGCACTTTGTGTATAAGGACGACAAGGAATGCCTCGAAGGCGTTCGCAACTTGCTCAGCTACCTCCCGCAAAGCAACGTCGATAAGCCGATTGCTCAGGCCGGCACGCTCGTAGATCGTTCTGGCGATATCGAAGATATCATCCCGGACAACTTCAAGAGAGCTTACGATGTTCGCGACGTGATCGCATGCTTCGCCGACAAGGATTCATTCCTCGAAATCCAGCCGGATTTCGCAAAGAACGTCGTGATCGGTTTTGCTCGCCTCGACGGCAACGTTGTGGGTATCGTCGCCAACCAGCCGAAGTTCCTCGCCGGTTCTTTGGACGTTGACGCTAGCGACAAGGCAGCACGTTTCGTGCGCTTCTGCGACAGCTTCAACATTCCTATCCTCACGCTCGAAGACGTGCCGGGTTACATGCCGGGCACCAAGCAAGAACACAACGGCATTATCCGCCACGGCGCAAAGCTCCTCTTTGCATACGCCGAAGCAACAGTGCCGCGCGTGACGCTGATTCTCCGCAAGGCTTACGGTGGCGCTTACATCGCCATGAACAGCAAGAACCTCGGCGCAGACTGCGTGTTCGCCCTCCCGATTGCGCAAATCGCCGTGATGGGCGCCGAAGGCGCTGTCGATATCCTCCACAGAAAGGAAATTGCCGCTTCTGCTGAACCGGCCAAGGTTCGCGAACAGTTCATCAACGAATACGAAAACAAGTACTTGAACCCGTATATCGCCGCTGGCAACGGATTCATCGACGAAGTCATCGAACCGAAGAGCGTTCGCGACCGCCTTGTTTCTGCATTCGAAAACTTGAAGAACAAGAAGAAGGCGATTCTCTGGAAAAAGCACGGAAATATTCCGCTGTAGCCTTCGGCTAGTAGGCAGTAGGCAGTAGGCAGTAAACAGTGGTTAGTAAATAAAGACTAACGTCATCCTGAGCGAAGTTTACTGAGCCTGCCGAAGTGAGCTACAAGGAATGAACACAAAACTCAAAGCTCTTAGCTCACAGCTCAATACTCAAGACTCTTTGCTAAAAAAATCCTGATTCATACGAATCAGGATTTTTTTTCGTGCCGTCATCCTCGACCCGATCGAGGATCTATGCATAAAATATTAGCAAGCAACATTTTTTATTTTACAATTTATCTAGCAACAACGATAATTAAATAGAAAATATCGAAAACTATAGAAAAATTAGGGAATGCAATATGAAAGAATCTCGCGAAGATAGAAGAGCAAGAATGGTCGCTGTGTATCAAGACACAATGGCGATGATAAAGGAAAGCCCCATCCTCTCCGAAGCTGTAGAAACATCAAAAAAAGGCACAACGTTCTACCCAGCCGAACCCATCGCAAGACCAAACGCGGACAATTCCAAACAAACTGTCGTCACGGTCACCGGAAACCGCTCGTTCCAAGCGGCTATGCAACTTAGGGCTCGCTACCCCGAAAAGCGAATCACGGTTTTGAATTTCGCCTCGGCGACATCGCCCGGCGGCGGCGTGACGAGCGGAAGCTCGGCACAAGAAGAAAGCCTTTGCCGTTGCTCAACGCTTTATCCATTGCTCAGCCGCAAATTCTTGTGGGACAAATATTACAAGTATAACCGCGATTACAAAGATTCGCTCCACACGGATGCTTGCATCTACACGCCCAACGTAAAAATCATCAAGTCCGACGTAGATCATCCAGAAAGGCTCCCCGAAAGCAAGTGGGCCGATGTCGATGTGATTACCTGCGCCGCTCCCAGTTTCCGTTATATCGATCCGTTAAGCGACGAAGCCTTGCTGCAACTACACTTGAAACGCGGACGACAAATCTTGAACGTCGCGATTGAAAATAAAACGGATTGCCTAGTCCTTGGAGCCTTCGGCTGCGG
The DNA here is from genome assembly GCA_947306305.1 of uncultured Fibrobacter sp. Taxonomy (GTDB): domain Bacteria; phylum Fibrobacterota; class Fibrobacteria; order Fibrobacterales; family Fibrobacteraceae; genus Fibrobacter. The sequence continues at coordinate 299 of CAMZGI010000165.1, read as the reverse complement.
TGCATTCAAGAACGACCCGAAAGTGGTCGCCAATGCATACGCCCAGCTGATGAAGGAATACCATGGAGCGTTTGACGAAGTGGAATTCGCCGTGTTCTACTGGGGCAAAGAAGTCCAGAACTTCGAAACATTCAAGAAAATTCTCGGATAAATACGCTCCCGTTTGCACACACTTTATACAATTTAGCCTAATAACTCCGTAAAAAAAGTCCCCGAAAGCTTAAGCTTTCGGGGATTTTTCAAAAATTTTCAATCACCAAGCATTCACTTATTAGTGATGGTGGTGATGGCGACGCGGA
>CAMZGI010000164.1 GCA_947306305.1 uncultured Fibrobacter sp. | reverse complement strand
CGCCTCAGTAACTAGTAACTCAGAACTAGTTACTCCAATATATCCTATACGTTCTTATTAACGATAATCGTCTTGGCTTCGAAGGTTTCGCGGTCAATCCACTTGACCATGAGCGAGACCTTGTTGTCTTCGTTGAGAGCGTCCCAGTAAGCCTTGAGCGTTTCTTCGGCACTGTCAAAAATCGGCATGAGCTTCGGGAAACCGTTGAAACTCGGGATCGGCTTGCCATCCGTTTCGTAGGTGCTGATGAAGTGGCCGAGACCCGGAAGAGCCTTTTCGAATTCAAACGTCATGCGTTCGCAGCCAGCATCTTCGCTGTTGTTACGGCTCTTGAGAATGGAGAGCTTGTAAACAGCCGGTTCAGCATTCTTGTAGTGGATGCCAGAAATACGCGGCGTGAAGTTCGGAGCATCGTCTTCGTACTGGCGAGTGCGGAGAGCGCTTTCGAACGTGCCACCGAGATTGATGGCGTTGTAAATCGTGTCCGTCTGGTCGCCGTTCGTGATAATCTGGGTATCCTTGGTGTGGCGAGCCGGATAGTAAATGATGAGATGCGGATCCGTGAGCTTCGATTCGTCGAAAGCCTTGGTCTTCATGAATCCCGTATCGGCTTCGATTTCGAACACGCGATTACGGCTGTTTACGCTACGGCCCATAATCCAGTAAACCTGCACAAAGGATTTGCCATCGGGGCTTGTGCCAAGCACGATACCGCGGCCTGGATAAGGGTTATTGGAGAGGGCCTTGAAATTCTGTTTTGCTTCGTCGGTGTAAGACATAGTTATTAGTGGTTAGTGGTTAGTAATCAGTGGTTAGGGCGGCTTCGCCGCTTTTTTTTCAAATATAAAAAAAGGAGGGCGAGCCTCCTTGGGTTTTAGAAAAAGCGTGTCCTATTGAATCATTATTCGCATTCCGCTTCGATTCTATCGAGATGTTTGTTCAGCGACTGTTCAAAATATCTGGCAAAACGTTCGGCGTTTTCAATTTCCTTGTTCAAATAGACTGAATCCACCTTGACATGATTGGGAACCCCGTCACCGCACGCACCGGCATTATCAATTTTCTCGAATATGTGCGGGAACGCGCTTGTATAGTATGTCGAGTCACCAGGAATATAGTCATCCGCTTCGTAACAAGGACTTATCCCATATTCGGTTGCGGAATGTGTCATAAAGAAGAAATTGTCCTTGATGTTCTGGAGACACGCCTTGCGACTTTCAGGGAAGTATTTCGCCTCTGGACTATCCAGAATCGTTTTAGCCCTTTGCGTCACAATAGCGTCTGCGGCTTCATCGCCCCCAAGCCTAGCTTCGTTAAAAAGCGTCTGGCAATACTGTTTTGTTGTGACGCAAGAATCCTTAGTCGGATTGACTTCTTTTGAAACCGCAATCAAGGAATCCGCATTAAGGAATTCGCTTCGAGCAAAAGACGGTCGCTTTGAACTGGAACCATTCCCACCGCTGGAACTCGATGAATCCCCTTGACTAGCCACCACACCATTGTCGCTGCTGCAGGCCGTCCAAGCAATCGCGGCGAGACCTAAAAGGAACTTACTGATGCATGCACGGAATAAAGACATATTTTTCTCCTTGATTACTGTTGATTATCGGGTTCCATTTTCAACAAAGGAAGAACGAGATAACCGGCAACCTTCGTGTATTTCACGTTTTCAAACAACGAATCGTATTTCACTTCAAACGAAACTTTTCTTGGGCACATACAATCCAAATAATCATCCGAGCCCTCAATTTTTGTATTGACAAAGAGTGTATCCCCTTCTGCAACAGCATCGGCACCTACAACATTGTAACTGCACCCCAACTTCAAATATTCAATGGTAACAAGAGCAAAGCCTTCGCTATTGACAGCATAAATCCTCGATACATTTTCGTCAGAATAATTTGCAGGATTAACTTCCGTTAGGGGCGTATAGACGGGAAGGCCGTCTGTAATATCTTCAGAGGGCTCTGCTTTTATGCTATAAATGCACGGAGCACTAAAATTCCTCACTTGACTTTGAGCAACCATAGACTGCGGCCCCGCCCCCGCAGAAGACGAATTATCTCCGCAAGCGATAAACATAAGCGACAGAGCGGCAGTTGTGATAATCTTATTCATAATCAATCTCCTTCTTTTTTTAGCCAAAAGTGAATCTTTTGGGCCGATATTGTTTTCACATATATAATATACGTTTTCCGTTTGCAGTTTCAAATAAAAAATACTATACAAAATTCAACAATTTAATTAATTTTAAGCATTTTTATTAAAAATTTAACAGCACATTTCAAAATACTATACATTCTGTATAATACAAAAAACAGCCTTCCAAGAAAGCTGTTTATGCGACTAACGAGTTTGTACCAAAAGCGCGTTCATTTGGTCAAAGACCGTATAGTTAAAGTCTGAATAATTCTTATCGAGCGTGAAAGAGGTATTCGCAGCACAACTGCAATCGTAAACCGCCCCTTTATTACGAGAGAAATTCACATACAACGTGTCAGCCTCAAAACCGACAATAGGCCCGCTCTCATTAACGTACTTTATAAAGTCTTCCTGTTTTTCGGCATCGCAAGGAATATCAAAATAAACACCCTGCAACGCCACATTTACAGAATCGCCTTCGACTTGTTTATACGCCACAGGCGCCCCGACATCCGCAGATGCGGCCGGAGCATCCAAGTCAACATAGATAACGTCAACAATGCACTGGATTGAAAAATTCCTTGCATGCAGCAACACTGGGCCTTCAATAGCCTCGGACGAAAAAGCCTTTTGCGTTACGCTCGACGAACTAGAGCGAGCTACATTCGCTTCGGCTGATGAACTGCTGAGCACAACATCTACATCAGCAGACGTGCTACTGTTTTCAGCAATGGTGTTGGGATCAATGGTTCCCCCGGCAACGTTTTCGTTAGCGCACGCCACCCAAAGCAAAGCAATAATTGGACTAACAGAAAGAATGACTTTGTTAAGCATGATGCTGCTCCTTAATTTTATCCGTCACTGGGAAAAATTGGAAATTGATTCTGCAAACCTGATCTACATTTTTGTACTCGTTCGCAATCGAAAGCACCTTTCTGCAACATGCTGCAAGTTCCTTAGAAATTCTATCGCTAGCCTCTTGGCACACACTGAGCGTCACACCAGTAAAATAGCGTTCGTTCGCAGAATAACGTTCCACCGCGCGAACCGCCATATTCGCCATTTCTTTGTGCATCGCACGGATGGCTATAGGCAAAGACTCTTTGGACCCAATAACAGTCTGTTCTGTTTGCGAATAAACTTTGTCGCCGTCTTTTTTTAAAAATCCGGACTTGACCAAAAAAATCAAGATGTCACGCACTTCTTCGGCAGATACGTATTCCTTGCACGCGTCAGCGATATCGCGAGGGTTCGCCCCCGGCATCATCGGCACTAGCTCCCTCAAAACAGGATACTTCCAAGATTCGTAATACTGAAAAGCATCTCCATCGACGACACGCACTTTATGTTCCAATGCGATTTTTTCCATTTCAAGGAGCGCAGCCTTTTTGACAGAATCTTTTTCGGCATTGCCAAACATAACAAGTTCACGGAAATAATCTTCTTCAAAACCGACAAGCCCCATCGCTTTTGCGACATTTGCAATTTTGGGCTTCCCTAACTTGCTTTCGCCTTTGCATACAAGTTGCAAAAAATTCGGCGATGAAAATCCGGCATTTTTGCAGAATTCCCGCCACGAGAACGCGCCCAATCGTTTGCGTTCGTCATAATAATCCTGTATATAAAGGCGGTAATCCTTGTATTCAATTATCGGTTTCATGACTATTAATATAGGTTTTTATTTTTTGGCAAGCAATATACAAGCACTATACAAAAACACAAAATGCGGTAAAATACAGCAGGTTTAGAATTTATTTTTCAAAGGTTCTACAAAATACTATACATAATAAATAATATAGATGGCGGATCAGGTCCGCCATGACGCTCCCCCTTTCGTGAATTTCAATCAGCTCACGGCTCAAAGCGACGCAGCCGCAGCCTCACCTCTTCGGATTATAATTATTCATCAAAACCATCGCAAGAGCGACGCAGAACATCACCACGCTTCCGACAACGACCTGTTGCTTGTGGTCGTATTCGCGTTTGACGTAAGACGGATTTTCTTCGTTCAACTCTTGGAGCGTAGGACCTTGCTTGAGCTTGGTGCTGTCGATGCCGAACACTTTTTCGATTTGCTCGTCGGACATGTTCAGCGTGCTCGTATGAGTGCTGTCGTACTTGTCGAGCTTGTCCGCCGCGAACGAGGGAGCCGGGAAAACGCAGAGCAAAAGAAACGCAAAAACAACGACGCACAACAACGGCTTCATTGCAACAACGTCATTCCGGCCCACGAGCCGGAATCCAGATTCCGTGTCAAGCACGGAATGACGATTAGCAAAAGCAACCTCATTGCTCAAAGCGAGTGTAACGAGCGACCTCACTGCTCAGAACCCCTACTCTATTCCCTCGCGAGCTTGTCGAGGATCTGGTTCACAAGACCCGGATTCGCCTTGCCGCCAGACTTGCGCATCGTCATGCCCACAAGGAATCCCTTGAGTGCGACCTTGCCAGCCTTGAATTCAGCGAACTGGGCGGCGTTAGCGGCACAGACTTCACGGACAACCGCTTCGATAGCGGCGGTGTCGGTCACCTGCACAAGGCCCTTTTCCTTCACGATGGTTTCAGGATCCTTGCCCGTTTCAAACATTTCGGCAAACACGGTCTTTGCAATCTTGCCGTTGATGGTGTTGTCCGCAATGAGGTTCACCAAAGAGCAAAGCTGTTCCGGCTTAATCTTAATCGCAGAGAGCCCTCCTTCGAGTTCCTTCACCTTCGCGAGGAGCTCCGTGATGACCCAGTTGGCGAGCACCTTGCCGTTCTTGCAGTTCTTGGCGGCAGTGTCGTACCATTCGCTCACGTCGCGGTCTTCGGTGAGCACTTGGGCATCGTATTCAGAAACGCCAAAGTCCTTCATAAAGCGTTCACGGCGAGCATCCGGCAGTTCAGGAAGCGTGCGGCGGATTTCTTCGACAAATGCAGGATCGGTCACGAGGCGGACCATATCCGGTTCCGGGAAGTACTTGTAATCGTGAGCATCTTCCTTAGAACGAATCACGATGGTCTTGTCGGCATTGGGGTCATAGCGCTTGGTGCACTGTTCGACTTCCTTGCCCGCATCGAGCGTCATCGCCTGAAGGTTCATTTCTGCATAGAGAGCCTTTTCAAGGTTCGTGAAGCTGTTCAAGTTCTTAATTTCTGCACGGATGCCAAACGGAGCGTCTTCGGACGGACGGAGAGAAATATTGCCGTCGCAGCGCATGTTGCCGTTTTCCATGTTGGCGTTAGAAACGCGCGTGTATTCGAGCGTCTGCTTGATCTTCTTCAAGACGAGCACGGCTTCTTCCGGGCTACGAATGTCCGGTTCCGTCACAATTTCGCAAAGCGGCGTGCCGCAGCGGTTCGCGTCAAAGTGGCTCTGCGTCGGGCTCATGTCGTGGATAAGCTTGCCAGCATCTTCTTCCATGTGAATACGGGTAATGCCCACGCGCTTCTTGGTGCCGTCAGCCTTTACAATTTCGAGCCAGCCGTTCTTGCAAATCGGATGGTCATAAACCGGAAGTCCACCCGTCTGCGTAATCTGGTAACCCTTCGGAAGGTCCGGGTAGA
>CAMZGI010000163.1 GCA_947306305.1 uncultured Fibrobacter sp. | reverse complement strand
ATCTGTGACCTCTACCATGTCAAGGTAGCGCTCTAACCAACTGAGCTAATCGACCATTAAGGTAGCCCAATATTAGAAAAAGAATGTGCTGTTGTCAAGGGTGACCGCCCATAAATTTCAAAAAAATTTTGACCGCTTTACCGATCGTCTTCGGCAATCCAGTAATGCAAACGCCCTTTCAAGTTGATGGGGGGGAGGCTGTCGATGCATTTTCCCTGCCTGCAATCTTCGAAGTACAGGTTGATGTTCGCTGTCCACTTGGTGTCGTCTTTTTGGTCGATGGACACGTAGCTGCTGTCGCTTCTGATAAACGCTTTGGGGGTGCCTTCTACTTGAATCCAAGTATATGTCGAAACGACTCCGTTTTTGCCGAGCTTAGGGTCGTTCACCATGATGTTCACCTGGTCTTTGCGTTCGCTGCGGTCCATCGGGACTTTAATCAAGAGGTAATGGTGGCGGTTGCGGATGAAGGGGACTTCTACGTCTTCACGTTCCAGTTCTTGCGTGATTTCGTCCTTGCCGTTGATGGTGTATTTGAAAAATCCGCCGCCCTTGACTTCCCAACTGTCGTTGATGCCGCTGCAAGCGGTTAAGCTAGCGGTTCCCGCGATGATTCCAGCGGAGAATGCCGCGAGGAATGTCCGGCGACTTGTCAAAAAACTAAAACGCATGTTTAAAAAATAGCAAAAAGAAAACCCCGGAATAAAATCCGGGGAACTTTACAATTTATAGATCCTCGATCAGGTCGAGGATGACGAATCAAATCACTTTCGTCGGACGTAGTAGTCTATTCCTAACCACTTCCTACTGTTTACTTCCTACTGCGGCGAAGCCGCCTATGCTCTCCCGTCAACGGTGTTGTCGTCGTTGTCCTGCGGCGGCTCGGCCGTCTTCGGCTTTGCAAAACGCGGGTCTTCGAGGATGTAGAGCGGCAATGCGGCGAGTTCTTCGTTGTCGGCGAACAAGCGGACGATGTACTTGTCCGGGCGCTGGATCTGCAAACGCTGCATGTTCAAAATCATGTTCACTGCGGCGGTGTCAAAACCCTGTGCAACCGGCTGGAGCTGGATTTCGGACTGCATCGGCGGCACAATGGGGTGCCCGACAACGTCTTCGATAGACAGGCTCAACTGGTGCGCGCCTGCTTCGGCACGCTGGTAGCGCAAGCGGAAAACAGCGGAACACTGCGGAATGACAAGCGGAAATCTTGCGAAAATTCGGTCAAAAGCACCAAGGATGTTCAAACGTCCACCAACATCGTTAGCAGTGGCGGCATCGCAAATTGCAGCAATTTCAATATTCATGAAGGGATCTCCCAGTATTAGATAAATGTTTAACTAAATTATAAATATATTCGAAAAAAGTCGAGGTTTTTATGGAAGAAATTCCACTTTGGTACTGGTTAATCGTGCTTTTTGGCACAGGAGCTTGTGTCGGGAGCTTTTATAACGTGATTGTTTACCGCATGCCTCGCGGAATTTCGCTTTTGAACCCGCCTTCGCATTGCCCGATTTGCAAAAAACGCATCCCTCTCCGCTATAATTTTCCGATTGTGGGCTGGATTTGGCTCCGTGGAAAAAGTGCTTGCTGCAAGCAACCCATCAGCATCATTTATCCGATAGGCGAAGCTCTTTGCGGTTTGCTGGGTGCGCTCGCTCTTTATGCTGCGGCTGGTTTTGGGGCCGATATAACAAAGCCGATGTTGGATCCCGAAAAGTGGGCGACGGCGGCGACTTTGTTCTGGCTTTTGCTAGGAGCGTACCCCGTCTGCGCGATTGACTATAAATACAAGCTCATCCCCGATTCCATTTCGGTCGGGGGAATTGTCGCTGGGCTTTTGATTTCGCTTATTCCGGGTGGCGTGACGCCGTTCCAAAGTTTGCTCGGCGCTACCGTTGCTGGCGGCGGACTTTACTTGCTCGGCTGGATTGCAACCAAATTGTTAAAGAAAGATGCGATGGGCTTTGGGGATGTAAAGCTTTTGGCGGGGTATGGCGCGTTGATGGGGCTTACTTGCGCGGTGGAAACGCTCATTGTGGCATCGTTGCTCGGAGTTATTTTGATGGTTCCGTATGCAAAGCTCATGGCACGTAAAAGCAAGGCGAATAAAGGTCGCAAAAATCCTCCAGAAAATGAAGATGCCGGACAAATTCCTTTTGGCCCGTTCCTTGCCGTGACTGCCCCGTTCATGTGCCTCTGGGGCAATCAGTTGTTCGACTTTTATTTGAAGTTTATTCTAGAATAAAAGAAGACCCTCAATTGAGGGTCTTAAATTGTCTTTAGATTCCCGCCTTATTTGACAATCTCATCACAGGTCGCGGGAATGAACTCTATCTAAGCTCTAAGTTCTGCCAACTAAGTTCTATCAACTGCGACAATGTCGCGCCCTACTTCTTCTTTTTCCCGGGGCGTTGCGGCATAAACGGACTTGCTGCGTCGCTCTTGCTCGCGCCTTTCTTGCTCACGGTTTCTTGGCTTACCACCACAGAATCCCCAACGCTAAGTCCACGCAAAATCTGAACGTTCACGCCATCGCTAATCCCGATTTTCACCGGGCGTGGAGCGGCCTTTCCGTCAATGCTTATCCATACGTGGTCGCCTTCGAGTTTGGGTCTCTTGTGCTTTTTCTTGGCTCCTGTACCCGGTGCGGCTCCGCCCATATTCATTCCTGGAGGCGGGGGCGGGAAGTTGTCACCACTTTCAGCGGTCTTGGGGCGCTGCGGACGCGGCATGTCTTTCGGGTCAAGCATCGGAGTCCCTTGGGCGGGCGTAAACTTGAGAGCCTTGATAGGAATCGAAACTGCATCAGGAATTTCTTGCGTAACAATGGTGCAAGTGGCTGTCATTCCGGGCAACAACTTTTGTTCTGGATTTTCTGCGGTGATGACCACTGTGTAAGTCACGACGTTGCTTGTCGTTGTCGGATTCAAACGGACTTCTTGCACGGTTCCGTTAAACTTGTCGTTCTGGAAAGCATCGACGGTGAACGTGACCTTTTGGCCAGCCTTCACTTGTCCGATATCGGCTTCGTCAACGGCAGCCATGACCTTCATTTGTACCAAATCCTTTGCGATAATAAAGAGCGTCGGCGTGCTCATGGAGGCGGCGACCGTCTGCCCAACATCAACCGCTCGTTTTAAAACGACTCCGTCAATCGGGCTCTTGATGGTGGCGTAGCTCAAATTCAAACGAGCCTGCGCGACTTCGTTCTTGCGTTGTTCCATGGAATACTTGGCGGCGTTCAAATTGTATTCAGCCTGTTCCAATTCCACGGCGCTTGCGCTCTTGCTTTCGGCGAGCTTCTTGATGCGGTCGTACGTACTTTGTTTGAACTTCAAGTCGTTTTCGGCACTGTTGTACGAAATCGTTGCTTGCTTTAAGGTCGATTGCAACTTGGACTTGTCGAGTTCGGCTATAATTTGCCCTTTCTTGACTTTGGAATTAAAGTCCGCGTTGATTTTTGCTATGTCGCCCGAAACCTGCGTGCCCACTTCCACCTGGTCCACAGGCTCCAGCGTTCCCGTTGCCGAAATTGTGGTCTTGATGGTGTCCGTGGTGACCTTTGCGCTGACAAGCACTCCGGCCTGTTCGGTGGTTTCGCCATTAAAGAAGTATGACTTGACGCCGAGGGCAACTCCAGCCAGCACGGCTACGACGATGATGAATTTTAAGAGTTTTTTCATAAGCTTTAAGAAAAATAGCAACATTGATTTTTTTATTACACTGCTTTTGATGAATTTAGGGGCTTGAAGGTTGCAATTTTTTCATTTGTCTAGCCAGCGGGGCGCTCTTTTTGCTAGCTTAGAGGCATGACTCGCGTACGCAAAAAAGACGATAGTGCAGAAGTTCGCAAAGTGACTTGGGTGGGGCTGACGTGGAACGCCACCCTCTCCGTTGCGAAGTTCATTGTGGGCGTTGTGGGAAATTCTCAAGCGCTTGTTGCGGACGCTATCCATAGCGCATCTGATTTTGTGACCGATGTGGCTGTGATTGTCGGCAGTCATTTTTGGAATTCCCCTCCAGATGCGGAACACCCTTATGGGCATCGGCGGTTTGAAACGCTTATAACGATCGGGATTGGTCTTGCGGTTGCCGCCGTGGGCGTGGGGATTGGCTATAAAGCGATATTGGCTCTCCTTGCGGGGGAGGCTTCCCATCCTGAGCTGTCGGTTGCGATTATGGCTTTCGCCTCGATTTTGGTGAAGGAACTCCTTTTCCGATATACCCGTAAGGCGGGCAAGGAAATTCGCAGTCAGGCGCTGGAAGCGAATGCGTGGCACCACAGGAGCGATGCGTTCAGCTCAATTCCCGTGCTGGTGGCTGTTATTTTTGCGATTCTGTTGCCGCAGTTGTGGTTTGCGGACTCCGTTGGGGCGTTGATTGTCGCGTTTTTCATTCTGCATTCTGCAATTGAAATTGCGTGGCCGGGGCTTCGCCAGCTGGTAGATTACGGTGCCAGTTCTACGGTGCTTGAAAATTTGCGGAATATTGCTCTTTCGCACCCGAAAGTCATCAGTTTGCATGGGCTGCGTTCCCGTTATGTAGGGAGCGACTTGCATGTGGATGTGCATATCGTCGTCGATGACCAGATGACATTGAAAGATGCGCACGATGTCGCTGAAGAAGTCGAGCAGCTGCTCATCGATTCGGACGAAAACGTGGTAGATGCCCTCGTTCACATAGACCCTTACAATGCAAAGCGAGCGACTCAAGACGATATCAAGACCATTGAGAAGTAGGGGAGCGGTGTCTTCATCCTTAAAAAAGTTTAAAAATAACAGCCTTTTTTAAAGGTTTCTGTTTATATTTATTTAGAATAAGTTGCGAGGTTGGATATGGTTCTTGAGGAGTTTTACAAACTGAATAATGGCCAGCGTATCCCGAAAATTGCATTGGGTACGTGGCAAACGCCGAACGACGTGGCTGCGACGGCTGTTGCTGCTGCTATTGATGTTGGTTACCGTCATATTGATACTGCGATTGCCTACGAAAACGAAGCTGGTGTTGGGCTTGGCGTGAAAAATGCCCTCAAAGCGACTGGGCTCCATCGCGAGAACGTCTTTATTACCTCGAAAATCCCAGCCGAAGTCAAGACTTACGATGAAACAGTTCGTTGCATTCAGGAATCCATGGAACGCTTGGATTGCTTCTATACCGACTTGATGCTGATTCATGCACCGCGTCCTTGGGCCGAAATGGGTGCGGTTGCTCCGGGGGCTAACCACTATTATAAAGAAAATTCCGAAGTCTGGAAAGCTCTCGAAGAAGCCTACGAAGCGGGTAAATTCCGTGCGATTGGTGTATCGAATTTTGGAATTGACGATTTGAACGATCTTCTCGCATGCAGTCATATATTGCCGACAGTCAATCAGATTCGCGTTCATATAGGCCATGTGCCGACGGAAGTGATTGATTTTTGCGAACAGAACGGGATTTTAGTGGAGGCGTATTCGCCGAATGCGACGGGTCGCTTGATGAAAGTGCCCGAGGTTTGTGCGATGGCTGAAAAGTACCATGTTTCTGTGCCGCAGCTCGCGAGCCGCTTTGTGTTGCAACTGGGGCTCTTGCCGCTCCCCAAATCCACGCACGAAGAACGCATCCGTCAGAATGCAAAGCTTGACTTTGAAATCAATTCGACGGACATGGCGGCCTTGCTAGAAATCGACGGATTGTAAAATAATGGCGGACTAGATTC
>CAMZGI010000162.1 GCA_947306305.1 uncultured Fibrobacter sp. | reverse complement strand
AACGCCGCGTTGTTGAAGGCGAACGTCTCTACGGTTCTGTGACCGCAGGCGACATCGCTGAAGCTATCACCAAGGCTGGTGTCAAGGTTTCCCGTGCTCAGATCGACCTTGCTGAACCGATCAAGCAGCTCGGTGTTTACACCGTGACTGTCAAGGTCTTCAGCGACGTTGAAGCACAGGTCAAGGTTTGGGTGGTTGCTTCGAAGTAACGGACTGCCTGAAGTTTGAATTTTGCTCCCCACCATTAGTGTTGGGGGGCGTTTTTTTATTGTAGAAAAATAGAATGTTAAAATATCCCTAAAAATGGCGTATTTTACAACGTTTTGTCCATTGTCAAGTTGAAATAAAATGAAAAAAATTATAATTTTCAATGGGTATGATATAATAAAAAGAGAGAGTGTATTATGGTGAAAAAATTTTTATTGCTCGCTTTCGCTGCCTCCGCAGCTTTTTCAAGTGCATTTGCCGCTGAATCGGTATGCGCTCTTGAGTTGTCTGATAATCCGCTACCCACTTTTAGTGGATTTCAGATCAAACCTGAAATTATAAGAGCTACTTGCACGACTAACGGTGTTACAAGTGACGTTAATTATGATAAAAACAGCGTATCGTATGGTCCCAATGTAAACGCCGGTACGGGTACAGTTACTGTAAAGATGACTGCTGGTGGCGAGATTACGCAGGAATTTGAAATTGGTCAAAAAACTGTTTTTATAACAGTTGCCGATACTACAAAGGAAAAAGGGACTGACGATCCTGAATTTAGATGGACTTTGTCTGAACCCAAAAACATGTTTAAAGATACCGTGGACAATTTGAAATTAGAATTGGCTAAGGAAATTAAGCTGTCAAGAACGCCTGGTGAGAGTATTGTCAATGCTAAAGGTGAAACCGTGAGGTATTCCATTAAATTAGCGAGTGGCATTGATGATGTATTGGAAAAGAAATTCCCCAATTACATGATTTCAGTGACACCTGGTGCTTTGACAATCACCAAAACTAAGGTGTTTGTGGTGGCTGTTGGTGCTGGCAAAGTTTATGGTGAAAAAGATCCTGATGCTTTGGAATATAAAATTGACGGCAAAATTGATCCAAGTGAATACAGTAAGTTAGGCCTGATTTCTGTGAAAAGAGAGCCGGGCGAAGATGTTGGGGAATACAATATTAGTGTGTCTGTCGAAAATATGAAAACTGCTGATTTTGATGTGGCGGTTGTTGGTAGCGTGTTTGGTATTACGCCTGCACCGGCCTCTGTAGTTGTAGATGATGTTTCCAAAAATTATGGCGATGCAACACCAAAGTTTACTTTTAAAGTTGAAGGGTTGATTGGTGATGACGAACTGAAAGACGTGGAACTTTCTTGTGCCAAGTGCTCTAAAGAAGGCTTAGAAAATGTTGGCGAATATGTCATTGCGGTAAGCGTTCCTGAAAAATCAAATCCGAACTATAAGTTGGAATTGACTAATGGAACGTTCTCCGTCACTCCGAGAAAGGCTACCGTGACTGTTGATAATGCAGAAAAAACGTATGGCGCCAAGGATCCCAAGTACACATTCACTGCTGAAGGTCTTGTCGATGGGCAAAGTCTTAAAGGCGGAACCGCAGCTCGCGAAGAAGGCGAAGATGTAGGTTCTTATAAAGTTGATCTCTCCTTTGATGAAGATGCCAATCCAAACTACAAGATTACGACCAAACCTGGTTCGCTTAAGATTACTCCGAAAGCTGTTACCTTGACTGCGAATAACATCTCTAAGAAGTTTGGCGAAAAGGATCCTGAACTGACATACAAGGTCGATGCTCTTGTTGGTGAGGATAAACTAGAGGGCGTGGTCCTCTCTCGTGAAAAAGGTGAAAATGCAGGCAAATATGCAATCACCGCTAAAGTTGACGCTAAGGCTAATCCAAACTATGAAGTGACGGCCGAAGGTGGCGAATTTACTATTGTCGCCAATGATGACAAGATTGTTGTTTCCATTACGGGACATATCGACACGGTGGCATACGATGGTAAGGATCATGTGCTGAAGGGCTTTGATATTGCAAGTAACAGCGAAGCCTTCTCTGTTGACTTTGTTGAATATACTGGAGATTCTTCTGTGACCGGTAAGGATGCGGGTGCGTATCCTATGGGGCTTTCTGCAGATAACTTCAAGAATACTTCGGTAAACTATCCGAACGTTACGTTTAAAGTAACGGACGGTTCCTTGGTTGTTAAGCCGAGGTCTGTGATTGTGACTGCCAAGTCAGATTCTATTACTTATGGCGATGCTACTCCGACTGAATTTGTATGGACTGCAGATAGCCTTCTTAAAGGCGATAGCCTCGACAATATTCATGTGACCATTAAAAAGACTGGACTTCTCGCTGCTGGCGAATATGAACTTGTCTTTGACAAGAAAAATCCGACCAACAAGAATTATGTTGTTAGTGATTATGTCGCGGGTACTCTGAAGGTCAACAAAAAGCTTGTGACGGTGACGATTGCTGATACTTCGAAGGTCTATGGAAGCCCTGATCCAACAACGTATCGCTATGAAACGACTGGACTTTTGGATGGTGATTCGCTGCCAGGACTTGTTATTGCTCGTGAAGCGGGTGAAGACGTCCTTGTTGCTACGGATTCTTTAAATGATGCGTATTACCGTATTTCTGCATCGTTTGCTCCTGATGCTGCAGTGAATTCGAATTACTCGATAAAGGTGAACCAAGGCAAATTTAAAGTAACGCCTTATAAGAATCCGATCAAGGTGATTATTATTGGCAATAGAATTGTGGAAAAATATACGGGCGATACAATTACTGTTCCCAAGAGCTTTGACGTGATTCTCTTTAATGATGTTGATGCTGAAAATCCGCTGCCTGCTGAATACACCTACTTGCCGAAATATGTCGCTTATACGGGCAGCCCGACAATCTCTGGTGTGAATAGATACCTTTATCCGATGAACTTCAAAGTAGAGGATTTTAAGAATATTTCGCCGAATTTTGAAACTGTAAACTTTGTCCTTTCTGTTGACGGTACGCTTGTTATTAACGATACTGGTCCTACCTCGATTGCTGCACTTAAGAACGTCAAGACGTTTGGTGTGACATCTATGGGTCGCTCCATCCAGATTAGCGGCTCTAAGGTGGGCGATAAGTATGCGGTTCTCGATTTGCGTGGCAAGACCGTTAGCAAGGGTGTTGTTTCTGCTGCGAACTTCGAAATCTCCGTGCCGACTGCTGGCGTTTACATGGTTCGCGTAGGCTCTATGGCAAAGCGAATTCACGTTAAGTAGTTCACGTCAAAATTTTGATGTAGAAAAGTCTCGGATTTATGTCCGAGGCTTTTTGTTTTGAATGCATTTTTTGCTATTTTATCGTACATGCGCAAGTTTGCTCTTTTACCTTTGTTTTTAAGTCTCTCACTCTCCCAGGCTGCTTTTGCCCAGGTGCGTGACCTTTTCGCTGAATTTGAACAAGAGGCTACAACAGCCTCGAAGCCAGCTCCCGCCAGCTCTGCTGCGGTTGCTCCCGCCAGCTCCGCTGCGAAGGTAGTTGTTCCTGCGAGTTCGGCTGCTAAGGCTCCTGCAAGTTCAGCTTCGAAGAAGTCCAAGGCGAAGTCTTCTAGCAGCGTCGCTGTTTCAAGTTCTTCTGTATCAAGCTCCTCGGTCGCGGTTCCCTCCAGTTCCTCGGTGGTCGTCTTGAGTTCTTCGTCTGTAGCTCCGGTCGCTCCGGCCGAGGCTAGCTCTTCGTCGGTTATTCCAGAGAACGTTGCCGTTGCTGATACGGCTGTTTTGGATTCCGCTACGCGTGATTCGTTGATGCGAGCTGCTGCGATTGCCGAAGCCGAAAGGGTTCGCGCTATTGCCGATTCTACCCGAAAAGCAGATTCTTTAGCACAAGCTCAGGCTGCAGGTCTTACGAATTTGAGCAGCAGTTCTGTTGCAGTTGCTTCTTCGAACAGCATGAGCCGTCGCGATCTCCTTGGTCCGGTCAAGGTTTCTAAAGTGCATGGCATTGACGAAATGAAGGGACGCTACAAGAACCCGCGTAAGGCTTTGTTCCTCTCGCTCCTTGTGCCTGGCGCAGGCCAGATTTACGTAGGCGGAACGACTGCGACGTATGTGCGTGGTGGCGCTTATTTGGCGCTTGAAGTATTCATGTGGAGCAGCTGGGGTTACTTCTCCATTCACAAGTACAACCAGCAGGTCGATAAGTACAAGAAGTTTGCCAAAGAGCATTATTCTATCGGACGCTACGAAGTCGCAATGCGTGACCTCTACAATACGGATGCCGACCTTTTCGAAAAGGAATTCACTAATCGCTACATGGGAACTCGCAAGTCGTTCTGCGAAGCGATTTATGGCAGTGCTGGCAATGGCGGTTGCTACCACGAAAATATTTTGTTCAATGACGATGAAGGTCATGTGAAAAAGTTTGTCAAGGATCCTGTCAGCCTTGGCGAAGAAATTACAAGAGTCAATGGCTTTAACAAGGAATCCGAAGTGTTCCAGTTGATTTCTGAAAACTCGTATGTGCTTGGCTGGGATGACGTTGAAAATACAAAGCTTGCAATGAACCTTGGCTTGGAAGATCCTAATTCCGAAACGGTTACGCTGGGTGATTCCGATAATTTAAAGACGTATCGCGATATGCGCGGCAAGGCTAATGATTACGCTGATACTCAAGTGTGGTTCATTGGCGGCTTGATTTTGAACCATATTATCTCTGCTGTGGATGCTGCTTTGACTGCGAATGCTCACAACAAGGTTCTCTACGAAGAAGACGTTTCTTGGTATGATCGTTTGCGTTTTGACAGCGGAATCTCGTTTACGGATTCCTTTGGCTGGACTGTCCGTGCTAACTGGGGATTTTGATGCGAATCATTTTAGCCATTCTGTTAGCGTCGGTCGCCGCGTTCTCGCAGATTGTCGTGAGCGTCGATGAGAACGTTTATAAAAACAGCGACAAGAATGTGTTCTTAGCAGTTGGGGCTTCGGCACTTCTTCCGGGCATGGGCGAACTTTATTTGAACGAAAAAAAACTTGTGCGCCCGTTTGTGTGGACTGACCTGGCCCTGTGGGTTGCCGCGATTAGCTCCTATGTGGTGGGCGACCGCTATGTGACGTCTGCACACAATTACGCTGTTCGCCATGCGGGGTTGACCGGCAACAAGAACGTGTCGCTCCTCAATACGGTTGGTTCTTACCGCAGCCGTTCGGGCGTGTTCGGACAGAATTCTTCGCCGGACATGAATGAAGACTACAATCAGGCGATGCTCCGTTCTGGCAAAAAAGTCGATGAAGAACTTTCGAACGACATTCAATGGGACTGGGGGAGTTCCGACAATCCAGAGTCGTCCAAGCATATCGATGAATTCAAAAGCCGCATGCGTCACTACCGCGTGAGCCGCATCGTGTTCCAAGTCTCTGTGGGAGCGTTGATTTTGAACCGCGTGGTCTCGATGCTTGATGCTGTGCGAATTTACCGTGCGACCTCTACAAAGTCGTTCTCTAGCCGAGTGCAGTTTGAACCAGAGTTTTATCAGGATGGCGGCGCTCTCTTGATGAACGTGAAGTTTTAGGTAGGTTACAGGTTGTAGGTTTCAGGTTATAGGAAAAAAGTTACGAGCTTCGCTCATCATAAAAAGGTGGCGTGGTTCGGCAGGCTCACCAACCTTGCCATGATTATTAAAACCTAACCCCTGATACCTGACACCTATTATCTAAAATGCAACTTTTTTGGTAAGCTGTTCATCTAAATACGCGATTATGAAAGACGAAAGAA
>CAMZGI010000161.1 GCA_947306305.1 uncultured Fibrobacter sp. | reverse complement strand
GGCGTAAGCCCGACCACGTTATCGACCGGTAGCGAGAACGCAATTCCCTGCCCCATCGTATCGAGGCCCGCTTTTTCGTAAAGCGAGTGCAGCACAGCGTCTTTCACGTTGAGCGGCACAAGAATCAGCACCACTTCTTTTTCGGGCTGGATTGCAATATGGAAGAACGATTCCGCTTCTTTGTTTGCAGTTCCACGAGCGTTCAAAACCGTGCCGCCACGTGCACCGGCATCTTTTGCAGCCGCCATCACAGTATCGGAGAATCCGTTGTTCACAATGCAAATAATGAGTTCGTGAGTATTCGTGGCCATGATTATCCTCTCCCCACTTGGGAACGGTTATCGCTCAAAAAATTAAAAACTGATTTTCCAATGACGCTCGCCATAGGAATCGTGTAGGCAATCCCCTTTCCATTCACAATCGTCTTGAACTTTTGTTCAAGGCATTCCAAAACAGCAGGCACATGATCTTCGCCGATGATGCTTATAATCACGGCACGTTCAGGGTCGGCAAGTCCAAGAGCTGTCATAATTTCACGCGGAGCAGTTCCATGCCCATATAGAACAAATTGCACATTCGCCCCGAACGATTGGATGTAATCCATGTAAAAATCGGCCTTCGAGCGCATCACCGTCGTCACAAGAATTTTAAGACGGTTCATCGAAACTTTGGAATGCACCTTTTGAGGCGTATTCCTTCTCAAAACATTTTTCACAGTTTCAACCATTGCCGCTCCTACACAAAGTCAATAATTTGTTCGTCATCAGCATCTTGCAAGCGACGCATCATCATTCTGTTACGCAAAAGCCTTGCAACAATCGCCTTGAAGCCCAGCACCTGAATGGTAATGAGCGGAGTCATCGCGACCATTGCCACAATGCCAAACGCGTAATTCAAAATGGAATTGCCGCAATCGTGAATCACGGAGCACGAGCCAATCGCCAAAGGCAAAATAAAGCTCGAAGTCAAAGGTCCGCTAGCCACGCCACCCGAGTCAAACGCAATCGCGGTGTAAAGCTTTGGCACAAAGAACGAAAGTCCGAGCGAAATAAAGTAACCCGGCAGCAGGTAGTAAATAATGGGGAACCCGATAATAATGCGAAGCATCGAAAGCCCGATAGAAATTCCGACACCGACCGAAAGCGCAATCAGCATGGAACGCTTGGTCACAAGACCGCCAGTCACTTCTTCAACTTCTTTGTTGAGCACATGCACCGCCGGTTCTGCAAGCACGACCACCATCCCGATGATAAATCCAGCAATCACAAGCGCATGCGGACGCGTCGCCAGTTCGCGACCAATTTCAAAGCCGATCGGCATAAACCCGACCGTCACCGCTGTGAGGAAAATCACAAGCCCCACGAACGTGTAGCAAATTCCGACACCAATTTGCACCAGCTTTACCACAGGGAGCTTGAGCACCGTGAATTGCAGCACGCCAAAAAACGCGACAATCAAAGCCAACGCGACAATCACTTCTTTTGCAACAGTCATCACCGTCGGCAAAAAATTTTCACCAAGGCATGCATCGATTGAATACGCCGCCATCGAGAGTTCGTAACTCAAGTCGCCCTTCGAAAAAACGACCAACCCCATCAACGCCAAAATCGGGCCCACAGAGCAAAGCGCAATCAAGCCGAAGCTGTTTTCCGACGCATTCTTGCCACCAATCGCGCCAGCGACACCCACACCCAACGCCATAATGAACGGCACCGTAATCGGACCCGTGGTCACGCCGCCCGAGTCAAAAGCAAGCGGCACAAAGTCATTACGCCCAACGGACACCATGAGCATCCCGAGCATAAAAAGCATCATGTAAAAGAAGATGATAATCGACGACAAGTCTTTCTTGAACACAATTTTCAAAATTGCAAGAAGCAAGAAAATTCCAACGCCAATGCCAATCGTCGCAATCAAAAGCCCCGGCTGGACTGCATTTTTCACTTGCTCCGCAAGCACCGACAAATCCGGCTCCGCCACCGTAATGAGCACACCCATCACAAAGCACACCGAAACTAGCAGCAGCAGCCTGCGCGACTTGGTAAGCCCAGACCCCACATACGACCCCATCGGAGTCATGGCTAGGTCGGCCCCCAAATTAAATAGCCCTATCCCGAAAATCAAGAAAACCGCGCTGACCGAAAAAATAACCAGCTCTTTAGCCGAAAATGTAACTAGCGGCGTCTGCGACACCAAAAGGACAATCAACGTTATCGGCAAAACGGAAGCAAAAGCTTCCTTCAACTTTTCAAAAAGAATTTTTTGCATCACTTATAATATAATTAAAAGATGTGAGCTTGTCCGCTAAGGCTGGCTCAGAGCCATGAGAAAAAATTATTTATTGCAATGCAACCACCGTTAATTCCCATGCATCAAAATTGCGAAATGAACGAAAAAGTCATCATCACAAAGATCCAACAAGGTAGTCGCGAAGCGCTCGGCATGCTGTGGAAATCACACAGCTCTAAAGTGCTGAACTTGGCATTCCGAATGCTCAAGAACCGCAACGAAGCCGAGGACACGCTGATGGACATTTTCGTTTCGGTTCCTGGAAAAATCCAGAGTTTTCGTGGAGAAAGCGCTCTTGGCACCTGGCTGTTCCGCCTGACCGTGAACGAATGCCTCATGAAGTTGCGTACAAAGAAACGTCACGCC
This sequence comes from uncultured Fibrobacter sp., assembly GCA_947306305.1. GTDB lineage: Bacteria > Fibrobacterota > Fibrobacteria > Fibrobacterales > Fibrobacteraceae > Fibrobacter. The sequence goes on along the minus strand of CAMZGI010000161.1, from coordinate 3,147 downwards.
GAACTCGAAGACGGGCACATCGACACGTTGGTGAATTCCGCCATCGGAAGCAAGCACGAAGAACAACTGGATTACGACCCGGAACTCTTGGAATTTGGACTTTCAAAACTCCCCGCCGAAACGCGGAGCATGCTTTGGCTCAAAGATGCCGAAGACTTGAGCGTCAAGGACCTGTCCGAGATTTATAACATGCCCGAAGGAACCATCAAAGCAAGGCTCAGTCGTGCACGTACCCAAGTCAGGTGTTATTTACAGGAGAATCAGAACTATGCGTAATCAAATTGATTTTTCAAAGCTCGAAAGACTCCAGCCCAAGGAGAGTTCTTGGGACATGGTCTGCGCAAGACTCGACTCTTCAAAGAAGAACAAAGTTCTCAACTTTTTCCAAGCTCGCTCGATGTACGCACTTGCCGCAAGCTTTTTAGTAGTCGCGTTCATTGCCGCATGGGTAACGTTCAACAAGCTCGATTCCGAGACGCTCCTTATTAAGAACGTGGCTTCGGACGAACTCGTTTCGTGGTACAACGACCTTGGCGAAACAAGCGACGACGAACTTGAAAATTTGGACACCTACCGTTCCATCAGCTATTTATTACAGGAGACAAAATAATGAAAGACTCAACAAAAATCTTCATCGCAAGCCTCATCATCTTCGCTTGCTCCATCGGATTTTTCCTCGGAGCATTCTCCTTTGGAAGCGGCAACGCATTATGCCCAAGCAAAGCGGTCTCCTGCTGTGCAAAGCAGCTAGACTGCTGCAAGAAAAACATGGACTGCTGTAAAAAGAAAGGTCCCTGCGGTCCAGACTGCACTTGTCCTAAATGCAAACGCCACGGTGAAGAATTTGGCGAAGGCCCACACTACAAAGGCGACCACTTCCGCGACGATTTCCGCAAAGACAAGAAGTTCGACAAGAAATTCAAAATGGCGAAGGACATCGAATTTATGGATTCCGTGTTGCAAGTCACTCACGAACAAAAAGCAGCTCTCATAAAGCAGCGCAGCACGACTGACTCGATTTTCAAGATTCTCCGCAAACAAAAGAAGGAAGCCGAAAAAGCCCTCCGCGAAGCACTTGATGCAAACGATGACAAGAAAATCGCAGCCGCCAAGGCAAGCATCCTTAAAGCTCAAGAAGGTTTGCTCAACAATAGAATCGACGGTGTCCAAGGTTTGAACAAGATTTTAACTAAGGAACAGCTCGAAAAATTCAAGAGTCTCCAATTCGAACGCATGAAGCACGAAAAACGCGGCGACCACAAAGACCATGACAAAGAACCGCCCCGTGATTAATACAAATTAAGATAGATTTCTTTGAACCCCGGATGATGCCGACCTCGCGTCGGCATCATTTTTATTCGTCTTCGACGATTTGCAACGCGGAAGGAATTCCGCGTTTTGCGGTTTCCGCAATTTTTTCGTTGTGCCCGCGCAACGCCGCAAACGGGCTAAAAATTTTCGCCCGGGATGCAATCGGCATGCGAGGATGCTTCATCAAAAAATTCCAGTCATCCCGCGGGTAAGGCAGATCGATGATGTCTCTATAATCGTCTTTCATTTTCTTCCATGAGCGTCATCCTCACGAAGTGGGAATAACGAGAATGCTCTAGATGGCGGATCAGGTCCGCCATGACGTTCCCTAATCACTAGCCACTGTTTACTACCTACTGCGGCTCCGCCGCATCTTTCGTCTCTCGTCTGTAGCCGCACAGCGGCGTTCTTTCGTCTAATTAAGCTCTATGTCCTCCAATTTGTTCATTGCGTTCGCGAGTAGTCGCGCCCTCTTGCATATCCATTCCTTTGAATATCGCATTTTTTCCAAAGCGTTTCTTGATTGCAATTTGAGCCTGCATCATTTTCTTTTCGCGTTCCACTTTTTTCACATCTGTGAACAAGTCGTAGCTCTCTTGCGATGCATGCAACACGTTATTTGCAGTCAAGTTCAAACGCTTGACTGTCAGCGAAGGATTCATAATGCGGTCGGCAAGTGCCATCACCGCCTCTGCAATTGTCGAAACTGACGACGTGTAATTCAAAAGCGGAGCCGTTCCATGAGCTGGCTTCGGAATCGTCCGTCCATAGCCATCCACAACCGTTTCGCCGTGATAAATTCCTTTATCTATATTCTCGCGGTCATAGCCCACATGCAGCGTAAGCCCATTCGTCACAAGACCTTTCTCGACCAAATCCAAAGCCAACGTTTCAACCATTTCGCGGATGACAATCTTTGCCTTTTCGCAATCGTACGCACAACTTAAAACTTGCCCGCCGCCAATGCTATGAGTCTTGGATTTGTACCGCTTGATTTCTGCAATGCCGCACGGTTCGTAGCCCCACGCATGGTCAATCAAGATTTCAGCATTCACGCCAAACATCTTGTAAAGTGCATCAGGATTCTTGACACTCGCACGAGCCAAATCGCCCATCGTGAAAATTCCGCGACCATTATTCAAGTAGCAATGTTCCAAGCGATCTGCAATGCCACGCCCCAACTGCCAAAAACTTGTCAAAGGCCGATGGCTCCAAAGCTCCCTGCGATAAGTCATCTCGTCAAGCTCTGCAATGCGGACGCCATCTTCGTCAGGGGCCACATGCTTCGCCATCACATCCATCGCAATCTTGCAAAGATAAAGATTCGTCCCAATGCCAGCCGTCGCCGTAATCCCCGTCGTTTCTAGCACATCGCGAATCATCTCTTTCGCCAGCTCCCGAGCCGATTTTTTGTACATCGAGAGATAATGCGTCAAGTCGATAAAGCACTCGTCAATCGAATAAACGTGAATATCCTCTTCGCTCACGTATTTCAGATAAACGCTATAAACACGAGTCGAATACTCCACATACTTTGCCATTTGCGGCTTCGCGACAATATATTGGACATCCTCGCCCGTCCGGCGTTTCACGTCCCGCACTTTTTGAATCACTTCAAACAATCGAGCTCGCCCAGGAATTCCATACGCTTTAAGGCTCGGGCTCACCGCCAAGCAAATCGTCTTTTCAGTGCGACTTTCATCCGCCACCACCAAGTTCGTCGTCAACGGGTCAAGCCCCCGCAGCACGCACTCCACGGACGCAAAAAACGACTTCAAGTCGATAGCAACAAACGTCCGTGTCTCGCGAGGCAATCTCATACATTCAAATATAGAA
>CAMZGI010000160.1 GCA_947306305.1 uncultured Fibrobacter sp. | reverse complement strand
CTCATTACTCATAGCTCATACCTCAAGGCTCACTACTCACAGCTATTCCCCCACGGTTTAACGATTGTTGCGACTTGTTCCGCATCCACGCCAAGGAGCTTCAGGATTTTCGCGACAACGGTATCGACAAGTTCTTCGATGCTCTTTGGCTTGCTGTAGAACTGCGGCGAAGCAGGAACCACCACCGCACCCGCCAAGGCCACTCGTTTCATATTTTCGATGTGAATCAAGTTGTACGGCATTTCTCGCGGAACAATCACCAAGCGGCGGCATTCCTTGAGGCAAACATCAGCAGCCCGCACAAGCAAGTTGTCCGAGGTTCCTGCGGCTATCCGCCCGAGCGTTCCCATGGAACATGGCACCACAGCCATGCCCACATAATCGGCACTGCCGCTTGCACATTCCGCAAAAAAGTCATCGACGTTGCAAACTTCTTTGCAATAGCCATAAAGCTCTTTTTGCTCTTCGTATTCCAACACTTGCTTTCCCGGATGCGTCACGAGGAGCGTCACCTCATGGCCAAAACGCTGCAAGTACATCGCCGTCCGCGTGGCATAAATAATGCCGCTCGCCCCCGTCACTCCAAGCACAAACCGACTCATGGAGCACTCGCTGGTTTACGCAAGAACACGCCAAACGAAATTCCGCCATCGAACATCTTGACCTTCTTGACTTCAAAGCCACATTCTTCAGCCATTTTGCAGAATTCATCAACGGGCAAAAAGCGGATAATCGAGTTCACCAAATATTCGTAAGCATCACGCTTGCCGCTAAAGAACGCACCCATCACCGGGATAAAAATCGGTGCAAGCACTTTATAAAAGAACTTGTTGAACAAATTCCTCGGCGAGAAAAATTCCAAAACGCAAAGGTAGCCGCCCGCATCGAGCACGCGATAAGATTCAATCAAAGCACCACGAGCATCGGGCACATTGCGCATTCCAAAACCATTTAAGATAACATCAAATTGACGCTGCACAAAAGGCATTTTCATTGCATCAAGCTGCACCGCATGCGCATCGATTTTCTTCGGCTTGACTTCGGCCAGCATGCCATACGAAAAGTCGCCAATCACAGCAGGATCTACATTAAATTTGCAAGCGCATCCGCAACAGTTGCGTTCAAAAATCTTGCGGAACGTATTCGCAAAATCACCCGTGCCGCCGCACAAATCTAGCAAGCGAACATTCCCCGAACGAGATTCCGCGAGGAACATTTTCTTGAGGCTCTTGCAGCAAAATCTCCGCCACAGCACATCCTGAAAGCAACTCAAAAAATGATTCAAGAAATCATAACGGCTCGCAATGCCATCGAACATTTTTCGCACGGGACTTTTCATAACAGACAATTTAGAAAAACATGTTCAAAGTTGTTTCGCATTCGCCGAATCCTCTATACACAAAAACAGCCTGGATTTTTATCCAGGCTGTTGAATTGAGTTGCAAGCTGCGTGGGAGCAATTTCCCACATCGCCTAAATTTTACTTCTTGAACACAGCGGTGAAGGTGTCGCCATCCTTCGGGGTCACAATGCGCGGATTGTCCTTCGTACCGTCGCTCCAGCCCGTAAACACAGCGCCATCAGTCGGAACTGCGGTAAGTTCCATCTGCACGCCGCCGAAGAACTTGCCCTTATAATTGCTGCTCGGGAGGTTCATGCCTTCCATAAGCACTGCACCGCTTCCATCAGCCTTGAGGGTCACAGAAATCATGTCGCTCAGGCCAAATTCTTCCTTGTATTCCTGAATGACCTTGGAATCGCGTTCCTTAGCCCAGGACTTCAAGCAAGAACCCGTCTTGCTGAATCCGTCGCCACAAGAGTTCGTGTAGTACTTTTCGTTCTGCTTGAACTTTGCAAGGTCGCGGTTCATTTCTTGATCGTCAATCTTAGACACCATTTCGTTGACAACCTTTTCCACATTATTGCCGTTAGCATAGCTATGGAGCATCACAGCAGAGCGGTTGATGAACATGCGCTTGAAATCAGGGTTCTTCATGAGGCTAAGGTAGAGGTTAGCAAAGCAGCCTTCTTCCTTGCAGGGCTTGTTTCCGCCGCCCTTCTTGATCCAAGCGAACATATTGGTGTGCTGGTCAAATTCGCCATCGTTCACGCCCCACATCCAGTCAAAACCATGGTCAAGGTCATAAATCATGAACTTCCACGGATGTCCCGGAGCAGACCAAGCACGAACGTTATTGTTCGGCCAGTCGCCGTTGTGGATGTAAATTTCGGCAGCCATGTAATCAGCGAGGTTGCCCACATCCAACATGGTCTTTGCCGCTGCGTAGTTAGCATTGTTAGCGCCAGAGAAATCGCTTGTAGCCACAAAGTGGAGCATAGCCATATAGTTGTCAATCGTTCCGCTACTGGCTTCGACTTCCTTGCCCAAGTGCTTGACAAAGTCCACCGTATTAGATTCAATCTTGTAGTTCGTTTCTACGTAATGCTTGTTGAAACGTTCGCGCATGTCGTGAATGCCATAGTACTTGCCGTTGTAGAACACCACCACCTGACGGCTTCTCTGGTAATCCACGCCGCTACCTTCAAGGATTGCGCCGCCCATAGCATCTTCAATATAGTCGCTCACATAACGGTTACCGTTGTTGCGCAAGTTGAACGATCTGTATTTATCATTAACGCCCTTGCGAGTATCGAACAAAGCGTAATTGATGCTACCGTCTTCATAGACTTCGCGCAAACGAATAGAAACAGACTTCTTGTCGTTCAAGCGGCTCCAGCCACCCATCAAAGAAATACCTGCGTCCTTTTCCCAAGTTGCGCCGTTCTTAGTCGAAGATCCCTTTTCAAAGTATTCCACATGAACCGGGATTTCTACATCGGCATAAAGACCTGCACTGTCCTTGCATCCCTTAGGAGAGCTGCATTCCGTCTTGATGTAATGTTGATGGAAGAAGCTCGAATCCACGCTAATAGCGACAATCGGCATTTTTACTTCGTCTTCATCGACAAAGAAAGTACGCGTCGTGACCTTGTTCGAAAGAGCGCCCTTCTTAAACGCAGCGCAACGGAAAGACATGTTGCGGTCAATCTTCTTCGGAGAGCTGAATTCAGGAGAGTTCTCGTTCGGCACTGATCCGTTCGTTGTGCAACGGAGCTTCACGCCTTCTTCGAGAGAAGGTGGATTCAAAGTGAATGCGCCATTATAGAAACCAGCCTTGATGCCGCTCATATCAGCAACAGGAACAACTTCATCGTACCCCTTCGATTCTGTATTCGGCTTTTCTGGAGTCGGCTTTTCAAAATACTGCCAGTAGCCGCCATCCACAATGCCCCAGCTAAGACCGGCATTCAAATCCGGGTATGCCACCGAGTCACGGATTCCGTTCAGACGGTCGATAAGGTAAATCGTGCCGCCATTCTTGTCGAGTTTCCAGTTTGTATGCGGACGCGTATGGAAGCCCGCACTGTCAGAGCTGGTCACAGCAGAAATATTCTTCTTATCGCAGAAAACAACCTTGAAAGACTTGGACTTGATGACTTCGCTACCAAAGCTCCACTTGCGCAAATTCTTGAGGTTTTCAACAAGCGTGTAGCCCTTCAAGTCGATATCTTTATCGCTAGCATTATAAATTTCGACCCAAGACGGATCTTCGCCATTTTCGTCGAACCAATCCGTATTGAGCGGTGCGATTTCCGTAATGCGCAACGAGGAATTACCAACCCAAGTGATAGTGGTGTCTTGAGGAACTACGATAGTGTCGTAAACGGTCTTTATATTTCCGTCCGGATCGACTTCACGTCTTTCTTCAATAATTTCTTTTCCGTTTTCAATGCTGCTACTGCTAAAGCTGCTGACAGACGTAGGCGTAGCCTGACATGCAGGCGTAGTGCATTCCGACGTTGCCGACATCGGTTCAGGCACATTGAATGCATTGTCTTCCAAATTATCATCGGCGCAAGCAATTACAAATGCGGAACTGAATGCCGCGACCAATGAAGCAGACACTTTAAACCAAATTTTTGAGCGAATCACGACGACCACCTAATAATAAAAACATACCCTCCCCATGGCTCTATACCATAGGGCACACTCAATGTTCCATCCAACACTTGTAAATTTAGTAGTTTTTTTAAAAAAATGACAGTAATATTCTATTTACCCTTGACAAAGAGAAAAAATTAATCTATTATTGGGTCACCAAAATGGTTCTGTAGCTCAGTTGGTAGAGCAGTGGACTGAAAATCCGCGTGTCGTTGGTTCAATTCCAATCGGAACCACGAAGAAGCCTCGATGAAAATCGAGGCTTTTTCTTTTGTTTTTGGCTGTTTTTGCAACAATTCCAAGGGCAGCTTCGCCGCAGATCCTAATTTTTGGGGGACTAATTACTAAAAAACGCCGCGAAGCGGCGTCCTTTCGTCTCTCGTCGGCAGCCGCAACGCGGCGTTCTCTCGTCTAATCAAGCGTGATTTAAATCACGGGCGGAAGGAGCCCGTTCTTGACGAATTCGCCATCCGGCTTGTAGCAGGAGTAAAATTCGTCCCAATGTTCCATCAAAATGTCGATGAGTTCCGGCTGGAAATGCGTGCCTCTGGAATTTTTCATCTCATCCTTGACCTTATCTTCGGGCCAAGCGGGCTTGTAGCAACGTGGACTAGCAAGAGCGTCCAAAACGTCAGCCACAGCGCAAATACGTGCCGAAAGCGGAATTTCTTCGCCCTTGAGCTTATCAGGGTAGCCCGTCCCATCCCAACGTTCATGATGAGCACCAGCAATGTCGTACGCCATGCAGAGCAAATCGGTCTTGGAGTCGCGGAGCAAGGTGCGCCCAATCACCGAATGTCCCTTCATCTGGCAATACTCTTCGGAAGTCAACTTCCCCGCCTTGTTCAAGATGCGGTCTTCAATGCCCACTTTTCCCAAGTCATGGAGCGGTGCTGCGTAGTAAATCAAAGCCTGCTGTTCAGAAGAAAGACCGAGATACCTCGCAAGCTTGATAGAAATCGCCGCAACGCGATGAATGTGGTCGCCCACTTCATGGCTGCGGAATTCAGAAACTTCGCCTAAAATGCGGATAAGTTCCATGTGCGCGGACTTGAGCTCTTCGGCCTTGCGTTCCAGTTTTTTCGCATAACGTTCCAACTTTTCAGCACGAACCGCCGATTCAATCGTCTTTGCAGAATAAACTGAAATCAGCTTCAAACGTTCCAAATCCTTTTTGGAGAAGAAAACGTTGTCGCCAATCTTGTTAATCGCTTGGAACACGCCCATCACGCGGTCGTCGCTTTCAAGCGGAATCGTCATGACGGACGTCGTATGGTAGTTGTTCTTCAAGTCGCTACGGCGGTCAAACCTCGAATCGCGGTAGGCATCTTCCACCAAAACAGGTTCACCCGTCTTGAGAGAATACCCGACAAAACCCGCAGACAAAGGAATGCGAAGTTCTTTGACTCCATGTGCCACCTTGGTCCACAGTTCGTTCCGTTCTTCGTCAATTAGCCATAAGGAGCAGCGGTCCGCATGGACAATTTGCCTGCCCAAATCCGCCATAAGCACCAAGAGGCTGTCCGTTTTATGTTCGGCAGCAATCTTCGGCATGTACTCGAACAAGAGAGCAGCGACTTCGCCGTCCCCAATATCGGTTGCATTTTCTTGGTAGCTCATAGTATGTAAAAAAATAGTTAAATCCGCACAAAATGCAAAGTATCGTTGACGATATCGAAGTATTTTTTCTATTCTTTGCGCACCAATTGGAGGAATAGGCTAATTGGTAAGTCAGCGGTCTTGAAAACCGCCGCCGTAAGGCTTGGGGGTTCGAGTCCCTCTTCCTCCGTAAAAGCTCCCTTCGGGGAGCTTTTTTGCTTTGAGCAGCGAGC
>CAMZGI010000159.1 GCA_947306305.1 uncultured Fibrobacter sp. | reverse complement strand
GGTTCCACCCAGCGGCCTCGTTCCTTGATGAGGTTCACTAATTCTTCAATCGCGTCCTCTTCGGGGATGTTTTTCTTCACCGCGGTTTTCCCTTCAAAAAGCGTAATGCGGCCTGGCCCGCCGCCAACATAGCCAAAGTCAGCGTCAGCCATTTCACCAGGCCCGTTTACAATGCAGCCCATAATGCCAATCGAAATATCCGAGAGGTGTCCAAAGCGAGCCTTGATTTTGCCCATCACCTGCTGGATGTCGTAAAGCGTACGTCCGCAGCTCGGGCAGCTGATAAAGTTCGTCTTGCTGCGACGGCAATATGCAGCCTGCAAAATGTCGAATGCGAGAATCACGGAATCCTTCGGGCTCTTGTAACCTTCAATCACAACAGCGTCGCCAATGCCATCCGTCACAAGGCTTCCGATGTCCGCCGAGACACGCAACATGTCCGCTTCGCTATCCGTAATCTTTGCATAAAGGAGAATCGGATCTTTGCGGTTCGCTGCATACAAAGCCGATGCGAGAGCGCGCACGCCCATCACCATTTCGGGCCCCGTATAGCAGAAGAGCGAACCTTCCGGGACTGCACTCGGATTTGCGGCAAAGCCTGCAATATCCATCGCGTCCTTGAATTCCACGACCGGCTGGGCCGAGAGACCAGACAAAGCAAATTCAGCATTGCGGCGTTCGCCCGTGAGGCTCACGGCATCAGCCTTCATGCCTACACGCACGGGCTCCGAGCCACCAATCTTCACGCCAGCGAGCGTCACCGGAACCGTTTCCCTACGTTCGTAATGGTACGGATCCTTTTCCAAAACCGGCACTGCAAACTTCGGCGCATCCACCTTGAGGCGGCAAGCCTTGATGAGTTCCTGAGCGACCGGGACTTCTGCCACCGGATCTTCGGTCAGCGACACGCGAATCGTATCGGCAAGACCATCGAGCAAAAGCGCGCCAATGCCCGCCGCAGACTTCAAACGTCCGTCTGCGCCAGCGCCCGCTTCCGTCACGCCTACGTGGAACGGATACGGCTTAAAGTGTTCTTGCTTCAAGCGAGCGGCTAGCATGCGGTAAGCGGCAATCGCTACACGCGGATTGCTCGACTTGAGGCTCAATACAACTTGGTCAAAATGTTCGGCTTCGCAAACCGCCAAATATTCAATAGCGCTTTCCACCATGCCTTCCACGGTGTCGCCATAGCGGTAAATCATGCGAGCGCTCAAGGAACCGTGGTTCACGCCAATGCGAATTGCACGTCCAAGACGCTTTGCTTCTTGCACAAACGGAGTGAAAGCTTCGGCAACTTTTTCCTTGCCTTCGTCAAACATCTTGTCCGTCTGATTTTCGAGCGTCAAAATACCCGTATCGACAAAGTTACCCGGGTTGATGCGAACCTTTTCCACCCACTTGAGAGCTTCGAAAGCAGCCTTCGGCTGGAAGTGAATGTCTGCAGAAACAGGTACCGTGCAACCGGCAGCACGCACACGCTTCATCACTTCTTCGAGGCCCTGCGCATCCGCAAATGTCGGAGCCGTAATGCGAACCAATCCGCAGCCCACCTTCGCCAAAGCAAGCGTTTCAGCCACCGTCTTTTCGACATCTTTGGGCTTTGTGGTTGTCATGGATTGAACTAAAATGGGGGCATTGCCCCCTATCACTGCATCGCCTACGCGAACCTGAACAGTTTCCCTGCGAACCGCTTTAAAACGGTCGTCAACATACGGAAGTGTGGTAAAATCTAGCATGCCGCAAAGATAGCATTTTTTGCGTCCGATGAACAAAGCGGAACTGCTTGCGACCCCATTTCAGAACATTGCAAAATTACAAGAAACTCAGTTGGTAGATTCCATCCCGGGCTGGCTATAATGCCGGATGACATGGAGGCCGGAATGACGAAGTGCTATGACGATAGTACGTAGCGGACAGATGGCGGATCAGGTCCGCCATGACGTCGCCATCCAAGTTCTAAGCTCTAAGTTCTAAACTCTCGCAGCTGCATTTTCCGCTTCGCATTCCTGCTTGTAATACGCTTCCAATTCAGCTCGGCTCTGCTCAAAATACTTCTTGAGGCTCGGGTCAAAATGCTTGCCCATCGTATCGATGATAATACCGTAAGCCTTTTCATAGGAGAACGCCTCCTTGTAGCAACGCTTGCTCACAAGAGCGTCATACACATCCGCTATAGCCATCACGCGAGCTTCCAGCGGAATAGCCTCCCCTTTCAAGCCATACGGGTATCCACTGCCATCCCAACGTTCATGATGGCTCCCCGCCATGTTCTTTGCGATTTCAACAAAGAGTTCGCTCTGGAAATTCGAAAGCAAATTCTTGATGATGATTGCACCCTTTTCGGCATGGGTTTTCATCTCGGTAAATTCTTCTTCCGTGAACTTGCCCGGCTTGCAAAGCACCTGATCGTCAATGGCGATTTTTCCAATATCGTGCATCGGCGCAGCCGCCACCATGTCTTCGTAAAATTCTTTCGAGTAACTTAAATCCGGGTCTTTTTGCATCTTGGACACAAGAATGCTCACCACTTCTTTTGTGCGCTTCAAGTGTTCCCCAGTAAAGCCGTCCTTGCTATTGACCATTTCAGCCATGCCCACAAGCATCTGGTTCTGGAAAAGTCGAATTTGGTCTTTGTTGTTCTTGATTAGAGCTGCAAGTTCCGTATTGTTCGCGTCCAAGCGTTCAATGTAGCGTTGGATATTCGTTTCATCTTCGATGCGGAACAAGTAAATCTGCGACTTTTTGTTCTGCTGCACATTCCTCATCACCGCCTTGTAGTAGCGTTCCTTATAAACAAAACGGTAAACCTTGTCGCCATTTGCGTTTTGCAGCTGCTTCATTCCGTCTTTGAATATTTTAGCAGCCTCGCCGTTCGGCGGAAGCACATGGTCGGTACGGCAATTCAGCAATTCCGGGAAAAACTTGATTGCAATATCGTTGCATCCCAAATAACGTTCCTTCGGCGAGAACGCAAGGTAAGCGGCGGTATTTTCCGCTTCAAGCGATTCGAGCACGCTATTCATCACATCGTGCATTTTCACGAGAGCGCAAATGTAAAGCAGCACGAGTTCATCGACCAAGTAAACAAGCGGCATGAGCAACGTATCGCTGTCCATATAACGTGCAATAACAAACGTCCCGATTGAGAAGAATGCCAAAACGGCTATTGCAATTAAAGTCTTGTAACTCACATTGCGTTTCTTTTTTGCAGCAACGACAATCACCACGATGTACGCCACCACATAAGAGTAAAGCAGCAAATTCCACAGCATGTGCGCAGGGCCATAAGTCGGCATGTAGCTGCCAAAGCCGTTTAGAACAACATAGCGGACAGATTCATAGAACACATCGCTAAAGCCCACCGTGCACGAAAGCGCAAACACAAGCGAGCTGTACGCAAACAAAAGCAGCTTGACCCAATTTGCAATATTAAACGAGCACAAACGGCAAATCAGCAAGAACAAGAACAAAGGCAAAAAGCACGAGCCCAAATAACAGACCTTGTTCGCAACAATCGCCCCTTCAATCGTCGTCGAAAGGGCTAAGAACAAATGCCCAAAGTCCGCAAGCACGATTGAAAAGAAAAATGCAGTAAAATAGGAATTCAGCGGTCTGCGATAAAAGCAAGTCAACAAGCAGGCGTTTATTCCTGCAAAAATGCACATCGCAATCAAGTAATAGATAACAAACATACGCCGCTCTTCAAAACAAGTTCATCAATGATCGACAGAACAATAGTAATCCATCAGCTCTTCTTGGCAATCCAAGAAGCTGTCTTTGAGTTTCGGATCGAACTGCTTGCCCATCGAGGCCAAAATCACATCGCGAGCTTCTTTGAACGACATGCGTTCCTTGTAGCAACGCTTACTCACCAACGCATCATAGACATCTGCAAGAGCCATAATACGCGCTTCCATCGGAATCCGCTCGCCCGCACGGCGTTCCGGGTAACCCGTGCCATCCCAGCGTTCGTGATGGTAAAAAGCCATATTCTTCGCGACTCCGACAAAATAACTGTCCTTCACATCCGAGAGGAGCTTTTCGATAATGTTCGCCCCCTTTTCCGCATGCGTCTTCATGATTTCGTAATCGTCAAAATTATAGCGTCCCGGCTTGCGGAGCACGGCATCGTCAATAGCCACCTTGCCCAAATCGTACATCGGGGCTGCGGCGACAAGCACTTCAAGGAACTTGTCCGACAAATTGCTCACGCCCTTCTTACGCATCGAGGCTATCAAAATCTTCACGACCTCGCTAGTGCGCTTGATGTGACCGTCCATGTTCCCCGCACGGCTTTCAGCCATTTGGGCCATGCCGACAATCCACTTTTCTTGCACAGAAAGCACTTCGTTTTCGGACTTCATCTTGTTGCGTTGCAGCAAGTAGTTGTTCTGTCCCAAAGCGTCGATGTAGCGTTGTTCCTGCGTGTTGTCTTCGATTCTAAACAACAAGACGTTCTTTCCGTGAACTTGACGCAGCACCTTCACATCGCTCTTGTAGTAATGTCCCGAATACTTGAATTCGTACGATTGATTGTAATCCGTCAAAATTTTGGACTGCCTAACATTTTCAATCCAAGCCATAAAAAGTTTCTGCAATTCAGAAACGTTTCTCAGCTTGCCATCCACCCTCATCTTTACCAATTCGGGGAAAAAAATCATGGCATTGTTGTTCGCGCCGAGATAAGCTCCATCGCCCGAAAAAGACAAATAGGCACACGAACTTTCGGCTTCGATAGATTCGAGCACGCGTTCCGTAATATCGTACCACTTGACGTTATTGCAAATGTAAAGCAAAAGAACTTGGTCGAGCACATAGACAAACGGCATGACTAGCATATCGTTCCCTAAAAAACGAGCGATAAAGAACGAAGCAATCGTCGCAAATTCAGTCGCAATCATTGCAAAGATGTTCTTGATAGACACCGTCTTTTGGCACACGAGCGCCCACAAGATAATCCAAATGTCAAGCAAAGCGTAGAACACGAGATAGACGTTGAATACCGTATGTCCCCAGCCGTAGGTAGCCACATAGTTGCCGACCCCGCCCTGAACAACATATTCCACCGTCTTGTAATAAATGGGGCTATACCCGACCGTCATCGCCATCGCGCAAAGGGCAAAGCTCATGATGATAAGTACAATGTAAATCCACCGAGATATGTGGATTTTACAGACTTGCAACAAAGCAAAAAACATGAACATCGGCAAAAACGATGCTCCAAGATAATTCACTTTGTTTGCAACAATCGCCCCTTCGACCGACTCCGAAAAGCCTAAAAGCCAATGCCCGAAGTTTGCGACAAGGATAGCGTAAAAGACGTAATAAATAAAATTATTGCGTTGACTTTGGTAACGCAAAGAAAGCACTGCCAAGTTGACAGCCGCCAAAACAAACATCAATGTTAAATAGATGTAACCCATATCCGCATTTGGAACATTAATAAATATAAAGTTAATCTAATTTTGCAAAAAAATACATTTACCTCCTAAAATTCTCCATTTAACACAAAAAATCAAGATAAAAATAAAAAAGAAACGCACAGCGTGTGCCATGCGTTCCGTTTTAAGCTAGGAATAAATCCTTAGACTAAGCTTCGGTCGGCGCTTCAGGAGCCGGAGCTTCTGGAGCAACGTCTGCAGCCGGAGCTGCAGGAGCAGCCGGCTTCGGCGGGAGCAAAGCCTTGATAGAAAGCTTCACCTTGCCCTTCGGGTCAACACCGAGGCAGAGCACTTCGACTTCGTCACCAACGTGAACAACATCTTCGACCTTATCGACGCGGTGGTCGGCAAGTTCAGAGATGTGAACGAGACCATCGCGACCCGGGAGGATTTCGACGAATGCGCCAAACGGCTGGATCGTCTTGACCTTGCCCT
>CAMZGI010000158.1 GCA_947306305.1 uncultured Fibrobacter sp. | reverse complement strand
GCACGTATTCTTTTGCAGCGTCATCAAAGTAGCCATACTTCGGGGCAGCGACCTTAGCGGTCTTTGCCGGGGCCTTCTTTGCAGCGCTCTTCTTCACTGTTTTTGTAGCCATTTTATCTCCGTTAGAGAGGGGGTTAGTAAAAAGTGGTTAGTGGTTAGTGGCTAGTGATTAGGACTTAGCACAGAAACCATTAAATTTTTTCGGGGTAAATATAGTTTCTAGACGAGAGACGAAAGACGAAAGACGAAGGAATCTAACCTCAATTTGCTCAGAATCCTGTGCGAAGCACCATTATAAATCTTTGCACAAGTGCCAAATGCTTGGCTCAGAAATAGGCTTGCGAGCAATCCTGCTTCATTCGCCTTACGCATTTGTCGTCTCTAGTCTGTAGCCCGCTATAGCGGGCGTTCTTTCGTCTATTCGGCGGCTTCGCCTTCTTTCTTCTGATTAAAGTCTTCGAAGTCTCTATTCCCGAAATTGATGTAGAAGTATCCGCCGAGTTTCTGGCTGCGGACTGGGTCGCGCAAAATGCCAATAGCGGCTCGCACGTACTTGAGTTCCACCAAAATGTGGTCGCGGCTCATGCAGTTGAGGAACGGGCCTTCGGGGTAAAGGGTCGGGCGCGGTTCTTCGGCTATCATCTTTTCAAGAGCTTCGACTTCTTGGACAAGACGCCTTTCGTGAACTTCCAACGTGCGGATGAGTTCCTTGTTGTCGGCGCCGTAGAGGAATGCAAAGCCAAGCGTGCGCGGGTCGTCGTTGAATCCCGTCAAATGCTTGAGCACTTCCTTGCGGAGCACTTCTTTGCCTTTGTCTGTAATATTGAACACCATGCGTTCAGGGCGGTTTCCATCGCGTTCGGCATGCCCAACAATGCTCCCGTTCTTTTCAAGCGTAATGAGCCTATTATAAACAGTCGATGTACTAATCTTCGCCCAGCGGTCAAGCTCGCGGTCACGAATTTCAGTGATAATATCGTAACCACTGCGCTCGTGCTCCAAGATAAGCCCTAACAAAACTAAATCATATCTGTTCATTTAAATATCCCTTACCAGTTGATTATTCCAAGTTGGAATATTCGCTAAATAGAAAACTACATTATTTTCTAAAAAAAGAGTATTGAGCAAAAAAAAATCGCAAAAAAAATGTTTTACGTCACATAAATATTCATTGCAGCTCTTTTTTTGAACTTCGTTACACGGAGTTCTCGACTATGTATTTTTCACTATTTTTTAATTACATCCAGAATATTAGTCTATATTTTTAGTGGAAACCTTTTAATGATTCCGAAAAATATTGAATGGGGTATAGACTTTTAATTGAGGAGCGCCATGCAAAGTTTAAAGAAGATAGAAAGGAAAGACCGCCGAATCAAGCATGCCATTATAAGATTCGTGCCTCTTATTCTTGTTATCTATTTAATCGTCGAAGCATTCGCAGCTTTCCAAGAAGAAGACAAAAGCGCTGTTACCGCACGCAACAAAGACTATATCAAAGACATCACCACCGCCATGGCGGACAAGCTCGACAATATTTTCGCCAACTCGCTCAAGTCCATAGAAGCTCTCGCAAAATTATGCTCAAGCGACATCGAAAACGGCGAACTGAACTCGGTATATTTGGCTGAACTCGAAAAGGTAGCCCAATTCGACCACATGCGATTCATCGACACGACCGGCATGGCGCAAATGTCCACTGGCCAAAAAATTGACGTTCGCGACAAATGGTATTATATCGACGGCATGAAAGGGAACGACGGAATTATCGTCATCCCCCCAAAAGACACGTCCATGGCGTACATCGTCTTTTACGCGCCGATCTTCATTCGTGGAAAAGTTGCGGGAATACTCACCTCCTCGTTTGACGAATACACGATTAAAAGGCTTCTCGACTACAAGGTTTATGGAGCGCAGGCATCCGCCGGAATCGTAAACATGGACGGAAAAAGCATCATCCCGCTTGAATCCATGAGGCTCCAGCAAGCGGCAACTCAAGGCATGAACAAGGACAACTTCAGGAGTTTCCTTTACACATCCAAATTCGAAGAAGAGGATCGAAACAACATCATCCAAGCATACGCCACCCGAACAGCCACCAGCTACAAATACAAAGAAAACGGAGACGAAATCGAAGGCTACATAGCGCCACTACTGACCGTTCCGCTAAGCGTTTATTCAAACTTTCCCAACGAGGCATCGAAGAGCCTTTATTCCATGGGCATTCAAGCAGGGCGCATGTTGCAGATTTTGCTCATTCTCATTTTTGTGAGCTACATCGTTTACCTCTTGATAGTGCAGTTCTTGTTCAGGCGAATCGAGTCGCGCGAAAATCAACTTGCAGACTATATCGCCAAAGCGGAAAACGCGATTGCCAAAGTGATTATCATCGTCGATGCCGAAAAAGGAACCTTCGAAGACCTATCTGTCATGCCCATGCCGTTCCCGAGAACAGGATTCATCGACAAGCTCAGAGATGGCTTTATAAGGTTGAACGACGATTTGCAGAACGGCAACGATTTTAAAAGATTCTTTGACGTTAGCATCATGGAACGCAAAGTCCTCCCCAAAATTCCAAGTGTCGTATTTTGCAGCCCAAGACCAGACGGCGGAAAAGAGTTTATCACGATGACGTATGTTCCCGTGGTCGTCAAGAAAAACGTTGTCTATAAAGGCATCATCCTCTTCCGCAACATAACAGCCGAAAAGTCTAAGGAAATCGAAGCGAACGAAAAGCTTTCGCAGGCTCTGAATGCCGCTCGCGAAGCAAGCAAAGCCAAAACAAGCTTCTTGTTCAATATGTCGCACGACATCCGCACTCCGATGAACGCCGTGATGGGCTTTACAGCCATGGCGAAAAAGCACCTCGATTCACCCGAAATGATTAAGAAATATTTAGACAAGATTGATATTGCAGGCAAGCAGCTTTTGTCGCTAGTGAACCAAGTCCTAGAAATGTCGAGCATCGAATCGGGAAAGATCATTTTAAGCGAAAAGAAATGCAATCTCGAAAACTTGATAAAGGCGCTTTCGACAACATACGGCTCGCATGCCGAAACTAAAGGCATTTTGTTTACAGCGACCATCATCAATATCGAGCACCAGCACGTTCTCATCGACGAAGACCGACTCAATCAAATTGCAGCGAACATCATCGGAAACGCAATCAAATACACGAACGAGAACGGCACCATCATGTGCACGCTCGAAGAAAAGAAATGCGACCGAGACGGGTACGGGCTTTATCTGCTCGTTGTCGAAGACACCGGCATTGGCATGAGTTCCGAATTCATAGAACACATCTACGACGAATTTACGCGCGAAAGCTCCAGCACAGTAAGCCGCATTCAAGGCACTGGTCTTGGCATGACCATCGTCAAAAAGCTAACAGACCTCATGGGCGGCTCCATCCAAATCGAATCGCAAAAGGGTCAAGGCAGCAAGATAACCGTAGCGCTCCCCATGAAGTGGTGCAACACGTTCAAAGTGGATGCCGCAGAACAAAAAAAGATTACGACGATTCCGCTCAAGGGCATGAAGGTGCTGCTCGTCGAAGACAACGAAATGAATAGGGAAATCGCCGAAGAACTCCTGACCGAAGCGGGCTTGATAGTCGATACCGCAAACGATGGCGATGTCGCAGTCGATAAAATCCGTAAGGCTCAACCGTACGAGTACGAACTTGTGTTGATGGACGTGCAAATGCCGCGAATGAACGGTTACGAAGCCACTCAGGAAATCCGCAAGCTAAAGGATCCAAGAAAATCGAGAATCCCGATTATCGCGATGACGGCGAACGCCTTCGAAGAAGACCGCAAAAACGCCCTCGATGCAGGCATGAACGGGCACTTGGCAAAGCCGATTGATGTTCAAAAGCTAATCCAAACGCTTATGGAATTCAGACAAGGCTGACTGAATGGCAATTAATTTTTTATAATAAAGGATGAAATTAAAGGAGATAAATATGAAAACCAAATTCTCACACAAAACTATTACCCTCATTATTGCAGGACTCTTGGCGCTAGCCGCAACGACTTTCACGGGATGCGCTATGGTGCAAAAGCTGCAAGCGGCAAAAATCCTCATCCAGACTAAAATGGAGTACAAGGAACTGGCATTTGATTCCGTGAGCGTCGCCCCCGAAATCATGGGGCTGGTCGAAAGCTCCAAGAACAAGTTTATTCCGAACCCGGAAGTCATCTCCCTGATAACAGACCTCGCTCAAGGCGTTATCAAGACCGAACTCGGAAAAGCAAACTTCAATTCTCGCGTGAACCTCACCAACCAAACCAAGGACACGCTTTGGATTATTTCCTTCAAGCTGGATCTCGATCTTGACTCTCTAATCACGCTTCCTATCGAGCTGGACAAATCTTCTGTGCTCCTCCCCGGCGACAACGAAATGCACCTTCTCTCCCCGTTCCCGTTGGATCTCAAGCTCTTCAAGCTCCCGGAAGTCAAGACCATCCGCGTCAAGGGATATATCGAAGTCGCTCTCGAACAGAACGGAAAGCCCGTTTCTCAAGATTTCAACATCTCTTACGACATCAAGCCAGAAGACATTCAAGCCATCAAGGATCTTGCTTACAAGGCTCTCATGATGAAAATTGCAAAGGACTGGACGAAGTTCATTCCTAAGGGTTAATATGACAAAACGCAACTTTGTTCCGGAAAATTTGAACCCGGACGATGACAAAGAAATTTCGAAATTATACCGTTCTCTTTTACAACGTGAAATTCCAGTCAACGTAGAAAAGCTCCGCCAATGGATTATGGATTGGAGCGAACTGGAATCCGTACTTGGCGAAGTAAGTTGCAGACGCTACGTGGCGATGACTTGCGATACCCGCGACGAAAAGGCATCCAAAGCATACGCCGACTTTGTTGAAAATATCCAGCCGTTGATGAACGAGTACGACGACAAGCTCAACCGCAAGCTGATGGCACACCCGTCCAAAGACAACCTCAAAAGCGAGTTTGGCGAATGGCTCAAGGGCGTGCAAGTTTCGCTCGATTTGTTCTCTCCAGACAACATTCCGCTGGAAACCGAAGAAAACAAGGCGATTCAGGCTTACCAGAAAATCACTGGCGGCATGAGCGTCGAGTTTGATGGCGAAGTCAAGACCATGCAACAGCTCGCCGCTTACATGGAAAAGACCGACCGCGACCTCCGCGAACGTGCATGGCGAGCTATGTGGGAACGCCGTCTGCAAGACAAGGAAGCCCTCGACAATTCTTACGATAAGTTGTTCCAAATCCGCAAGCAGATTGCAAAGAACGCCCATTGCAAGGATTTTATCGATTACATATTCCTTGCTAAGCACCGCTTTGACTACACCCCCGCCGATTGCGAAGCGTTCCACGAAAGCATCGAAAAGCTAGTGCTCCCATTGCAGAAGGAAATGTACAAGCGTCGTGCCCAAAAGATGGGGCTTGCAAAGCTCCGTCCGTGGGATTTGGATGTCGATCCGCTGAGCAGACCGCCTCTCAAGCCTTACCAGAGCGGCGACGAACTCATAGAAAAAGTCGATAGCATCTTTGAAAGCATCCATTCGCAAGCCGGCAAGTGGGCTCGCGAAATGCAAGCGAAAAAGCTGATCGACCCGGATAGCCGTTTGGGCAAAGCCCCCGGCGGATACCAGATTGGGTTTGACGAGAGCCGTCTCCCCTTCATCTTCATGAACTCCGCGAACACGGACCGCGACATTTACACGCTCTTGCATGAATCGGGACATTCGTTCCACCAGTTTGCGCTCGCGAACCAGCCGATTTTTGCATACCGCGACGTGCCGGCTGAATTTGCCGAAGTCGCAAGCATGAGCATGGAGCTCATCGGCATGTCAAACCTCAAGCCGTTCTACGGCGACGACCACGAAGCGATTGTCCGCAGCACCGAAGGTGAACTCGCCGACGTGATTTGGCTGTTCC
>CAMZGI010000157.1 GCA_947306305.1 uncultured Fibrobacter sp. | reverse complement strand
GTCCCGGCTGTTCAAGTCGGCCACCCGCACGACGAAATGCCAAGCTTCAACATGCAGCAGGACTTTACGAGAGACAAGGGTTAAGAGAGTTTCTAGTTACTAGTTAATAGTTACTAGAAATGTCATCCTGAGCGAGTGTAACGGAGTCGAGGGATCTTAAGCAATGAAGAAGGCGGACAAGATTAAATTCATCGGCGAAAAGCTGGACGAACTCTTCCCAAACCCGCCGATTCCATTAAATTACACGAACCCCTTCACGATGCTTGTCGCGGTCGTGCTGAGCGCCCAATGCACAGACATCCGCGTGAACCAAGTGACCGCCATTCTTTTCAAGCTCGCCGACACCCCTCAAAAAATGGTCAAGCTCGGCGTGGAACGCATTGCCGAAATCATCAAGCCGTGCGGATTTTTCAACACCAAAAGCGTGAATATTTTCAAGCTTTCGCAAGCCCTCATCGACAAATTCAAGGGCGAAGTCCCCCACACCTTCGAAGAACTCGAAAGCCTCCCCGGAGTCGGACACAAAACGGCAAGCGTCATCATGAGCCACATTTTCAAGCTCCCGGCTTTCCCTGTCGATACGCATATCCATCGACTTGCAGAACGCTGGGGCTTAAGCGACGGATCGAGCGTCGAAAAGACCGAAACAGATTTAAAAAAAGCTTTTCCCAAGGAAGAATGGGAAAAGCGTCATTTGCAAATCATTTATTTTGGGCGAACTTATTGCAAGGCTCGTGGGCATAAAAACGAGGAATGCCCGATATGTAGTATAGTTAATAGAACTTAGTTACTTCGCCCTTCGGGCTAGTTACTAGAATTGAGTTACTAGAAACTAGCAACTCTTACAGCTCAGATCTTGCCGCAAGCACTCTTAATGTCTCCTATGGTCGCTGCGGTGGGAAGAGGGAGGCGGGGGCGGGTTGTGCGAGCCATGGTGGCGTTCAGCTCTACGTGAACCACGATTATCATCATCAGAACTCGAAGCCTGCGGCGGGGGCGGAGGAACAGGTCGTTTGTAATTCGCCGGCGGAGGCGGAGCCGATGGGCGGCTACCCGAAGCCGCCGATTTTCTCAAATTGTTGGACGGTGGCGGCGGAGCCGGGCGGTTATCCCAAGAGGGCTTTATTACCGAAGACGGAGGCGGAGCTGGCCGCCTGTGATGCGATGGCGGCGGATTGTCTAAACGCGGACGCGGCGGCTGAACTCGACGACGCGGAGGAGGCATGTGACGATGCGGATTGCGGTAATGCGGACGACGGTGCACCCAGTCATACACGAACGGATCCCATCCCCAATAAACAAGCCCAGCACCAATCCAAGCTCCATTTGTATAGCGAATGCCCACATAATTGTCTGCGACAGCGTAATACACGACACGCGGATCGTATTCGGGAACATAAACGTATTCTTCGCGAACAGGCGTAATAGCCACATTTTCATCTACCGTCACAGCAATCTTGTCATCGCTTTTCAAGTAGCCATTTTTCTGGGCCACGCGGCGCATTCTTTGCACGGCATCCATCACATCGGCCTTTTGCATGTCAACCGCTTCGCCAAGTTGCTTTGTCCAAGTTGCATACTTCGACATTTTACGCAAGACATCGGGGAACGGAATCAAAGCAATCACCGATTCGTCGTATTCCAATTCGGCACGTTCAATGGCATAAGCCAAATCGTCCCCTTTCATATTTCGGTGGGCATTTGCAAAGGCGGCCGCTCGCGGAATATCTTCGACATGTACCGAAGCGTCAAGGACATGCACCAGCAAGGGGTCGGGGTAAAGGGCGATTGTAGCCACAAGGGTATCGAGCTCCGACGGGGTGTAACGGGATTGAGAGAACGCAGTCCCCCCCAAAAACAGCAACAGTCCAAAGACGATACGGAACCACCGAACCGTAAAACTTGAGTTCAAGGCATTTTGTTTCATGGGAACCTCCTTGGCTTAAAATACATCATATTGGATGCCCCAGACCAGCATGCGGTTTCGCGAAGTGCCATTTTTATGCAAAAAAAGCCAAGTGCGTAGAAACCATTACAACAGATTACAATACATAAATAGAAATTAACAATACCTTTGCCTTATATTCATATAAATTTACTCAAGATGTTGGAGGATACATATCATGAATATGTTCGTTAAAGCAGCAGCCCTAGCAGGTTGCATCATTGGCTCAGGTTACGCGCAAACCTACGATTTGCCTATTATTTTCGTTTATACCCAAAACAAAAAATGCCTTGACATGAATGTCACCGAAAAAATTCCGGCCTCCATGAAGGTATTGGACGGTAAAACGAATAATGTCGCCGACAGCGCGAAAGGCACCCCTTATACGATTGGCATCAAGGTGAGAGGTCAGTCCTCAGCCACGTTCCCCAAGCCAGGTTATACCATCGAAGTCCGCGATTCCACGGGCGAAGGCACAGACGTGAGCTTGTTTGGGCTCCCCCCTTCTGATGACTGGATTCTCCACGGTCCGTACGTTGACAAGAGCTTGATCAGAAACGCTCTCGCCCACTGGCTCTTTAGGCAAGCGGGCCGTTACAGCCCACGAACCAAGCATTTCGATCTGTACATCAACGGACAATACCGCGGCGTGTATGCGCTTATCGAAAAAATCAAGCGCGGCAAGTACCGCGTGGATGTCAGCAAGCTTAAAGAAACCGACATTGCCGGCGACAGCCTTACTGGCGGCTATATCTGGGCATTCGACAAAACAGGTACCAATACTGGTGGCGCAGGCAACAACAACCAGGGTGGTATCGATGCCGAAGGTTTCAAGACTTCCGATGGCTTGAACGTCATCATGCACTATCCTAAAAAAGACAAAGACCCCAAAAAGAATAAGCTCCAAAAGGAACAAGAAAATTACCTGAAAAATTACTTGAACACTCTTGAAGGCTTGTTCAAGAACGGCAAAGACGGAAGCGGATACCAGAACTACGTGGACTTAGGCTCCGCAGTCGATTACGTTTTGCATCAAGAAGCAGTCAATAACGCAGACTCCTACTGGTGCAGCTTCTTCCTGTTCAAGCCCAAGGACAAGACCAACAAGGAAGGTCAAAAGGTTCCGGGAAAAGTAACTCTTGGACCTCCATGGGACTTCAACCTCGCCATGAGCAATGGAACCCAGCCTGAAAACGGTGGTGGTGGCCAAGGTGGCGGCGGCATGATGGGCATGATGGGCTTTGGCGGCTCGGGCACCACGGGCTGGCAGATTGAAAGCAGCAGCAAGTTCGGCGGTGGCGGCGGCATGGGCATGGGATTCTCTGGCCCGGCATGGCTCAACAAGTTGTGGAAAAACGATGCCACGTACAAGGCCGAAGTGAAGAGACGCTGGGCGGAACTGCGCAGCGGCGTGTGGCACGACAAGACCATGGACAAGTATTTGGATTCCATGAAGGTTTACCTGAAGAACGCAGCCGACAGAAACTTCAAACGTTGGCCGAACCTCGGAAAGGGCAGCGGCACTTATGACGCAGACCCGGAACCGATGAAAGAATGCAGCAGCGGCGGCAACAACGGTGGTAACAACGGCGGCGGATTCGGCGGCGGATTCGGCGGCTGGGGTTTCGGCGGCGGTGGCGGCGGCATGGCTATGGCCATGGGCGGCTACAACGCTACCACTTGGGACGGCGAATTTGAACATGTCCGCAAGAAAATGAAAGAAAGAATGAAATGGATGGACCAGCAGCTCGGATTTACGGAACCAGCAAATCCTGTTGTATTCGAACCGATCATCCATGAACCTGATTGGAAAACAGAACAAGAAGAAAAAGCCAAGAAAAAAGAAGAAAAGCAGAATCCGGAATTTTCTCGTTTGAACGATCTCAGCAGACTGTCTCCGACGAACTTCTTTACCGTGAACGGCAATCAGCTTGAAGTTCAAACAGATATCGGCGGAACATTTGCCATCATCGACTTGAACGGCGCTGTTCTGTACAAGACCCAAATCAAGACAGGAGTTACAACTGTTGATATTCCAGCTAAGGCAAGAAACTCTTACTGGATTGCAACACTCAATGGCAAGATGATGAACCGCTAACATAAAACCCCAAAAGGTTGTTTAAATGTTTAAAAAGCTGGTTTATACCATAGCGCTCTGCCTCTCGGCGAGCGCTTTTGCGCAAATATACGATTTGCCCATTATATTCATTGACTCCAAACAAAAATGCATAGACTACTACACCATCGAAAAAATACCCGCCACAATAAAGGTTTTGGATGGTAAAACAAATAACGTCGCAGACAGTTCTAAGGCCATTCAATACGACATAGGTATCAATGTCCGTGGACTAACCTCGGCAGCATTCCCCAAGCCAAACTATGGCATCGAGTTCCACGATTCAACGGGCAAGGACATAAATGTAAGCCTACTCGGCCTCCCACCCTCCGACGACTGGGTTTTGCACGGAACTTATGTCGATAAAAGCATGATAAGAAACACGTTTGCGCACTGGCTCTTCCGGCAAACAGGTCGTTACAGCCCACGCACCAAATACTTCGATCTGTACATCAACGGGGTCTATCGCGGCGTTTACGTGCTTATCGAAAGAATCAAGCGAGGCAAATACCGCATCAACATCAGCAAACTTAAAGAAACGGACATCGAAGGCGAGGAACTCACCGGAGGCTACATTTGGGAATTCGACACAAAGATCGATAGGCACGGAGCAGGCATACTAGACTATTCAATGTCCGATTTCAAAACATCCGATGGTATAAACGTAGTCTATCGCTACCCCAAAAAAGAAAAAATTACGAAAGAGCAAGATGAATACCTAAAAAATTATTTGAACGAACTCGAAGCATTATACAAGGACGGCAAAAACGGGAGCGGATACGAAAACTACGTGGATGTAGCATCCGCAGTGGATTACATATTGCTTCAAGAACTCACGCATCATGTAGATGCCTATGTCTATAATATTTTCATGTACAAGCCCAAGGATAAAACGGACGAGCATGGCAACAAGACCGTAGGCAAAACAACACTGGGCCCGCCATGGGATTTCGAGCTAGCTTTCAAGAACAGTTTTAAGCCAGATAGTGGCAATAATGATAAAAAGGATACGAATTCCACCATAGGCTTCGGATTCCAAAGCACGAGCAACTGGATAATAGAAAAAAACTACAACAGCTTCAATCATTCAATGGGCTTAGGTTCGTATAAACTAACCAACTGGCTTATTGGAATCTGGAGGGACAGCGTTTTCCAAACAAAGATGTCAAAACGTTGGGCGGAACTCCGTAGTGGCGTTTGGCACACCAAAACCATAGATTCCTATCTGGACTCCATGAAAACATTCCTGACGAGTGCCGCCGAAAGGAACTTCAAACGATGGCCAAATTTAGGAGAACCAAGCGGAACCAACGATGAAGATCTGGAGCCCATGAAATACTGCAACACCACAGATAAACCACGGATGGCTGTGGGCGGATTCAATGCAGATACATGGGACGGAGAATTCGAACACGTCCGCAACAAAATAAAAGAACGAATGAAAGTGATGGACGAGCTACTCGGTTTTACGGAACCGGGAAAACCTGTAGCATTCGAGCCAATCATCCATGAACCAGACTGGCGAGCGGAAATGGACGATACAAGTAAAGTCCACATCCATTCCGATAATTTCAGCAGGCTCTCCCCGACAAACTACTTTGTTTTAAACGGCAACCAACTTGAAGTTCGGACCGATATCGGTGGGACGTTTGCCATTGTCGATTTGAACGGCGCTGTTTTGTACAAAACTCAAATCAAGACCGGGGTAACGATACTCTCGATTCCAGCAAAAGCACGGAACAAGGTATGGATAGCAACGCTCAATGGCAAAATGATGAACCGCTAGCATAAACGAAAAGGAGGTCGTTTAAATGTTTAAGAAGTTGATTTGTATCATAGCGTTTAGTCTGTTAGCGGATGCTTTTGCGCAGAGCTACGATTTGCCCATAGTATTTATTGACACTAAAGGTAGATGCCTTAGCACCAATGTCAGAAACAAAATAC